>NZ_MDAW01000134.1:0-37520 GCF_002875385.1 Vibrio sp. 10N.222.52.B12
AGGGGTTTTGATGGACTCAATACAAGAACGATTGAATGTGTATAAATAGAACTTAAAATCAGCTTTCCAAGTTTTTTGCCTTCAGTTTTTAGAAAAAGCTGAAAGTAAAAGCAAGAATTTGCTTGGCGACCATAGCGATTTGGACCCACCTGACTTCCATTCCGAACTCAGAAGTGAAACGAATTAGCGCCGATGGTAGTGTGGGGTTTCCCCATGTGAGAGTAGGACATCGCCAGGCTTTAAATTTAGTTTTTGCCTTTTTAAGAAGGTGAAGACAAAAGTTAAGAGAGCCCGTTTGAAAAAGCGGGCTTTTTTAGTCCTCACGGACACAGATAATGTGCTGATATGGCTCAGTCGGTAGAGCGCATCCTTGGTAAGGATGAGGTCCCCAGTTCGATTCTGGGTATCAGCACCATTTACTGTTTGTTTTACGCTTTAAATCAAAGCTTAAAACAAAACGTAAAGAATTTTGCTTGGCGACCATAGCGCTTTGGACCCACCTGATTCCATTCCGAACTCAGAAGTGAAACAAAGTAGCGCCGATGGTAGTGTGGGGTTTCCCCATGTGAGAGTAGGACATCGCCAGGTTCTTATTTAGACTCAAGAGTCTAACCAGTGCGGAGCGGTAGTTCAGTTGGTTAGAATACCGGCCTGTCACGCCGGGGGTCGCGGGTTCGAGTCCCGTCCGCTCCGCCACTTATTTAAAAACCCAGTCTTCGGACTGGGTTTTGTCGTTTTAAAGCTCAAAAATGTTCCCTTTCAGGGAATGAGTCCCGGTTGCCCGCAACCCCGGCCGTCAGCCACTTATTCCAGACCTCAGCAGAAATGCTGGGGTCTTTTTGTATTTACGATATTATTTTGGTCTGCGACCAACGAGTCCCGCTTGTGTGCAATCCCAGTCGCTTCAACACTTATCTAGAAATTCAGCCTTCGTGCTAGCTTTCACCGTTTTAGGGAATATGATTTTCGTTTATAGGAAAGTAAGGCTCGCAAGGTTTTGTCTGTAGCCTACAAGCCCAATTATTTATTCAGATATACGCCCCTAGTCTATCCACCCTTATTGAAAATCTACTCTGTCATTTGGTTACGTTAGAGATGCCCTCTAATGCTTTGTCTATTAAAGAATAGGGGCATTCAATAACACCGAGCTTATGAGCTCTTCATTAATCGCTATCTCTGGTGGTGTTCTCTTATCGGTATCACCGGCTAACCCTACTGGGTCATCACTTCTCATATTTACGCTGAAGAAAACTTTGTTTGCTTTACTCTTATTTGTCAGAAGGATTAACCTAGTAAAGGTTCTTATGGGAGTACAACCTAATGATGCAGCAGATAAAAAGTGAAACGCTAAGAGTCTTATTCGAAAGCCTGTCTTCTCAAGATGGGATTGCCGTTATTAACCCTGCGACTGAGCAAGAACTGATTCGCTTAAAGCCTAGCTCTTTGGATGAGTTAGATGTGCAAATAGAAGCGTGCAAATCGGCTCAAGTTGAGTGGGCAAAACTCAGCGCTAAAGCACGTTCCGCTTCCCTAAAAAAGTGGTTCCAATTACTTGTAGAGCATACGGAAGACATCGCGAACATCATTACTTTAGAACAAGGTAAACCCCTTACTGAAAGTCGTGGAGAAGTCGCATACGGCGCATCTTTTGTTGAATGGTTCGCAGAAGAGGCTAAACGCACTTATGGTGAGGTTATTCCAGCCCCAGCGGTAGATAGACGCCTCTCTACCATCAAACAACCTGTCGGCGTGTGTACAGCGATTACACCATGGAACTTCCCTATTGCAATGATCACTCGAAAAGCGGCTCCTGCTCTGGCTGCGGGATGTGGGATGATCATTAAACCTTCTGAATTAACGCCTTTGACTGCTCTGGCTGTGGTGG
The DNA here is from genome assembly GCF_002875385.1 of Vibrio sp. 10N.222.52.B12. Classification (NCBI taxonomy): domain Bacteria; kingdom Pseudomonadati; phylum Pseudomonadota; class Gammaproteobacteria; order Vibrionales; family Vibrionaceae; genus Vibrio; species Vibrio sp. 10N.222.52.B12. The sequence goes on from NZ_MDAW01000134.1 coordinate 1,886, forward strand.
AGCTTGCTCATCGGGCTGGTATCCCCAAAGCTCTATTGTCTACCGTTGTTTCTGAACAGGCGGCAGAGTTCGGTTTGGTATTAAGTACCGATCCTCGTATTAAGAAGATCTCTTTCACTGGTTCGACACGTGTCGGTAAGATCTTAATGAAACAAGCAAGTGATACGGTTAAAGCCGCTTCTATGGAATTGGGTGGTAACGCACCTTTTATTGTTTTTGAGGATGCAGATTTAGAAGCTGCAGCGAATGGCTTAATTGCTTCCAAGTTTCGTAATGCTGGACAAACCTGTGTGTGTACCAACCGCTTGTATGTACATCAGAGTGTGAAAGAGGCGTTCTTAACTAAGCTTCTTGATAAAGTGGCAAGCCTGGCGGTCGGTAATGGTCTTGAGGAAAATACAACCCTTGGTCCTGTTATCACTATGGCTTCTAAGCATCGTCTAGAGGCGGTAGTCGATCAGGCAGTACAAGAAGGAGCAACAATACTTAACCAGCCTCAAAAACTCACTGGGCGCTTTATGGAGCCTGTTATCTTAGATGATGTCGAACAAGGTATGGCGATCGTGCGACAAGAGTTGTTTGGTCCGGTTTTGCCAGTCATTAGTTTTGATGACGATGAACAAGTGCTCTCGATGGCGAATGACACCGAGTATGGTTTAGCTTGCTACTTCTATACCGATAGCTTGAAACGCATTATCCGATTTAGTGAAGGTTTGGAATACGGTATGGTAGGGATAAACGAAGGGATTATCTCTACGGAAGTTGCGCCGTTTGGTGGTATCAAAGAATCTGGCATTGGTCGTGAGGGTGCTAAACAAGGTATCGATGAGTACCTAGAGACGAAGTATATCTGCCTTGGAGGTTTGAGCTAACCTTCTCACGAGACAAAGACGGAAGCTGGGTATATCACCTGGCTTTTTGTTTATTGAGATAAAGGTAAATGAAGAGGGGAGCTGTGAGTTTTCTTCAGATGCAAAAAAGCCGCATCAAGTGATGCGGCTTTTTATAATATGGCTCCTCCTACTGGACTTGAACCAGTGACCTGCGGATTAACAGTCCGTCGCTCTACCAACTGAGCTAAGGAGGAACAGATTTTATTAAGTGGTGCCGACTACCGGAATCGAACTGGTGACCTACTGATTACAAGTCAGTTGCTCTACCTACTGAGCTAAGTCGGCACATTTTCGTTAATAAGTAATCGACTTACTAACTGAAAGATGGCTCCTCCTACTGGACTTGAACCAGTGACCTGCGGATTAACAGTCCGTCGCTCTACCAACTGAGCTAAGGAGGAATTATCTTGTTTAAGAATAAATGGTGCCGACTACCGGAATCGAACTGGTGACCTACTGATTACAAGTCAGTTGCTCTACCTACTGAGCTAAGTCGGCGTACCGTTATTCTTTTTATTGTTCGTGTAAGACACCAACAATTTCAAATTGTGGTGCCCGGAGGCGGAATCGAACCACCGACACGAGGATTTTCAATCCTCTGCTCTACCGACTGAGCTATCCGGGCGACGAGGTGTATTAAAAGGCTTTTCCGCTTTCACGTCAACAATAAAATTAAAATAAAATATCGTTTGATGAATTTGTGCTCGGAGTGGGCTGTTTTTATGCGTTTTTAACAGGAATGCACCATATTTTAAGCCTTGATTATGATAGGAGCATGAGTTCGCTTGCTAAATAAATACCATAAAAACAAAAAAGCACGTCCGAAAACGTGCTTTTTATTGAACAATTGACTTTAAACTAGTGCTTTACTGAGAACTTGTTCACCCAACCTTCAAGCTCATTCGCTAAAGACGCCAATGTCTGTGTGCTTGATTGGCTTTCTGTGACTACCGTGTTGAGCTGGCTACCGCTTTCTTCGATAAGGTTAATGCGATGCGCAATATCATCACTTACCTGAGTCTGCTCAGCGGCTGCTGTTGCGATTTGCTGGCTCATGGCCGTGATGGACTCTAATGCAGTTACTATCTGTTGTAGCGCTTCTGAGGCGTTCATAGACTCGGTTACTGTGCTTTCGCTAGTTTCGGCACAAATCTCCATCGTATGGATAGCGTTACGCGAACCTTCCTGAAGGTTAGAAATCATCTGTTGAATCTCTTTTGTGCTGTCTTGTGTGCGTCCTGCTAGGTTACGCACCTCATCTGCTACTACCGCAAAGCCTCGACCTTGTTCACCTGCACGCGCTGCTTCAATGGCGGCATTCAACGCCAGTAGGTTAGTTTGTTCAGCAATGTCGCCGATTACGTCGAGAACTTTCACAATACTGTTAACATCTTGGTCAAGATCCGCAACGGCTTTACTGGCTGTGTTTAGTTGCGTTGCTAGGCCCTGAATGTTGTCTACCGTACTATGGATTAATGATTGCGTGTGCTGGCTCTGTTTATCGGCTTCGTCCGTGTTATGCGCGGTATCACTTGCAGAACTTGCAACATGGTTGGCTGAAGAAGCCATTTCTGTCATCGCTGTTGCGATCATCGCCGTCGATTGCTGCTGAGACATGGTCAAATCAGCAATAGAGTTAGAGCGCGATTCTACCGCTGATAGCTCTGAACGTAATGCGTGCATTGACGCGTCTAGATTGGTAACCATCTTAGCTAACGATTGACTCATCTCTTGCACCGCACCATAGATACTGTCTTTAGGGGCTGTGTATTCAAAGCTGGTTTGGATATTACCCTGAGCGACGGCCTGAACCGCCTCACGAACGTCATTCGGCTCACCACCAAGAAGGTTAAGCATCTTGCGAATAGAGATGATCAAGCCACCTAGGATTGCGCCAGCGATAACAAGACATAGGGTTAGCTGCCATTGTGCAGTAGACCAGAAACGTGAATTTACTTCATTGAATCCAATGCCGGTACCTACAACCCAGTTCCAATGTGGTGTTTTTTCTGCAATCGAGTGTTTTTCTTCGATGGTGCCGTCAGGCAATTTTTGTGTCCAGGTGTATTCAACGATTTGGCCTGTCTTACGACCTAGCACGTCCAAGATCAGCTGACCGACACTATTGCCATCACCGTCTCGAAAGTCATGGAAGCTAGTGCCATGCAATTGAGGGTCTAAAGGGGCTGCCACAAATAACATGTTCTCATCAGCAACATAAACGTATTCGTTGTCTTTGTAGATATTGTTGCGAAGTAGGCGAGTCGCGAGTGCTTTAGCCTCATCTTCAGGCATTTTGCCTTCTACCGCCATTTTCTCTACTTCAGTTAGAATGCTATAAGCACTCTTGAATAGCTCAGTCACTCGAGCTTTGTTATCAAGGTTACTTGCGACGCGAAGTGTCCAAAGACCCGTTGCAGTTAATGCAAGCAGGGCAATCAATATGATGGCCGATAATAAATAGGCTTGAGTTTTTAATTTCATAGTTAGCTCACAAAGCGTGTTCGTACTATGCAATGCATAGCTTATAAAGGGGCGTAATAATAAATTCATATTATTGAACTTGTATACACGCGCCTATCTGCGATTGATGAAACTATGATTTGGATTAAATTTTTAGCGTGAAATAAGTGTTTTATATCAAATGAACTAGACGTTAATAGGGTTGTTTCTTGAAGGTGTTGAGGGAGAAGTTTCGACGGAACTAGAAAATAGGGGGAGAGTTTTGGATATTGCAGATAAGAAAAAAGCCAAGTCCGAAGACTTGGCTTTCTAAATTGGCTCCTCCTGCTGGGCTCGAACCAGCGACCTGCGGATTAACAGTCCGTCGCTCTACCAACTGAGCTAAGGAGGAACTATTCTGTTTGTGTCTTACTGTAAGCAAGTGCACCAAATATGGTGCCTCGAGGCGGAATCGAACCACCGACACGAGGATTTTCAATCCTCTGCTCTACCGACTGAGCTATCGAGGCAAAAGAATGGTGCCGACTACCGGAGTCGAACTGGTGACCTACTGATTACAAGTCAGTTGCTCTACCTACTGAGCTAAGTCGGCACACTTTATTCTTTTTAGAAGAGTTAGACTCTTCATTTTTAGAATCTCATTTACATGAAATTCTAGAAGTTGGCTCCTCCTACTGGACTTGAACCAGTGACCTGCGGATTAACAGTCCGTCGCTCTACCAACTGAGCTAAGGAGGAACTATTCTGTTTGTGTCTTACTTTAAGCAAGCGCACCAAATATGGTGCCTCGAGGCGGAATCGAACCACCGACACGAGGATTTTCAATCCTCTGCTCTACCGACTGAGCTATCGAGGCAAAAGAATGGTGCCGACTACCGGAATCGAACTGGTGACCTACTGATTACAAGTCAGTTGCTCTACCTACTGAGCTAAGTCGGCGTACCGTATTCTTTTACTAACTGTTCGTGCTAGGCACCAACAATTTAGAAATTGTGGTGCCCGGAGGCGGAATCGAACCACCGACACGAGGATTTTCAATCCTCTGCTCTACCGACTGAGCTATCCGGGCAACGGAGCGCTATTAAACGGATTTTCCCGCTTTGCGTCAACCACTTTTTTTAAATAATTTCAAAAAAGTGGTTGTTCGAACGCTTTTTATTCAACTGTCGAGAAAAAGTTTACCCTGCGTTAAATTCCTTTTTGAAATTTGTAACTTTTTCTAGGTATCGGCGTGCTTCAGCGTTCGGGTGTTTCTTTGTTAACGCCCAATAAACTTGATTTGGCTGCAAAGAATTTAAATCTTTCATTGCACGTTTGCGATCGGTGCGATGGAAAGTGTTCAAAACACCACCAGTTCCGCCGTTGTAAGCGGAAATCATGCTGTACTCCAAAGATGTTGGATGCTGGACATCTTTCAAATAACGATTTTTTAGAATGTAAAAGTAAGCCGTTCCGGTATCAATATTGTTTTCTGGGTTAAACAAATATTCAGGGCTAGGCTGACCTGAACGGTTCTTCACCAATTTAAAAACATCACGGCCTGCTGTTTTTGGAACTACTTGCATCAAACCATAGGCGTTGGCCCAGCTTACTGCATACGGGTTAAAGCTACTTTCGGTTTTGATGATGGCGTAAATTAGATCTTCAGGGATGTCGTATTTTTTCGACGCACGACGCACGATATCTGCATATTGGTAACTGCGTTGTGAGAAATGGTCTTCCACCATTGGAATTTCAACGTAGTAGGCTTTTTTAAAGTCAACGTCTTTGGTTTTTACTTGGTTAGCAATCAAGTAATCGGCAAAGCGATTCGCGCGCCATGACCATTGAATGGGCTTTTTGTCTTGATCAACGACCTGATTGTAAAGAAATGGCTGTCCTTCTAATTTGATCTCTTTAGAAGAGAATAGATCGACATTGGCTGGATCATCTGGGGTTAAAAGTGTCGTGATGATGGCGTTTTTCAGGTGCTTTTGTGGCTCCGTCGGAGAAACCGTTTCGATGGTTATCACACCTTTTGGGAAATCGACCTCGGCACGACTTAAGTAGTTATCGATGTATTTTACGTAATTGCTTTTACCTGCAACCTTTACCTCGCGTTGGCCCCAGCGCTTTTTGATGTTTCCTGAGAAGCTGCTGATCAACGCATCTAAAGCATCGGTGTCTTTTTCGAATTGTCCTGGCAGCTCAGCTAGGTTGTTCGCAAAGCGGTTCGTCGGCTCGTAATCAACGTCATAAATTTTTTCGACAAACTCACGGCTGCAACCTGCCATTAAAAGGGCAGTAACGATAAAGGCAATTTTTTTCATAATTATTTAGGTAGCTTTTTCGGCTCGAATATAAAAATAACATCACAAGTTTGGTTGTGATGTCATTGTTTTAAAACAAGTTTGATTTATTCGCTTGGTGGCGTGTAGCCTTCAATGTGAACCTCTTTGCCTTCGAAAAGGAAGTTCACCATTTCTGTTTCAAGCTGTTTACGGTGCTCTGGATCCATCATGTTGAGCTTCTTCTCGTTGATCAACATCGTTTGTTTCTGTTGCCATTGAGCCCAAGCTTCTTTCGAGATGTTATCGAAAATGCGTTTACCTAGTTCACCTGGGTAAAGTTGAAAGTCTAGACCTTCGCCTTCTTTCTTTAGTCGAGCACAAAAAACAGTGCGGCTCATAATGACTCCTTGCAATTAATTAACGAACTTCGTGGGGTAGCGCTTCCAGTAGCAGTTTTACTGGCGCAGCCAAACCGACTTCTTCAGGTTTAGATAAGTTATACCAAAGACCTTTGTTACCTTCCATCACCACATTGGGTTGCTTTGACAGGTCAATCAAAATCGGCGTGATATCGAGGTGATAATGGCTGAATGTATGACGAAACGTAATCAGAGTTTCTTGATGTTTAATATCGTCAGTTTGAATACCACGTTGTTCCAGTAGTAATTCAATATCGCTCTCTACATCAATATGCTCAGTTTGTGGGAAACAAAAGAGTCCGCCCCAAATTCCCGTCTGCGGTCTTTGCTCTAACCACACTTCGTGACTATCGCCATCTTTGTGATGCAGCATAACGAAACGTGTTTGCTTAACCGGTTTGTCTTTTTTCGGCTTCTTACCCGGATAATCAAGCACATTACCTTGTTTCTTTGCGACACAAAGATCGCTGACTGGACACAAGGTGCACTTAGGCTTGCTGCGAGTACACATCATGGCACCCATATCCATCATGGCTTGATTGTACTTGTCGACGTCTGTTTGTGGCGTGTGCGTTTCTGCGATTTCCCACAATTGATTTTCGACTTTCTTTTGTCCCGGCCATCCATCAACAGCAAAGCAGCGTGAAAGCGTGCGCTTTACGTTGCCGTCCAATATCGCATGTGGTTGTTTATAGACAGAGGAGAGTACTGCGGCTGCGGTTGAACGACCAATACCCGGCAGTGCGTTCATTTGCTCAATATCTAATGGAAACTCGCCATTATATTTATGGGCGACTTCTTTAGCCGCTTTATGAAGATTGCGAGCACGTGCGTAATAACCTAAGCCGGTCCAAAGGTGCAGTACTTCATCTTGCTCAGCATTCGCGAGATCGACGACAGTCGGAAAGCGTTCTAAAAAACGCTGGTAATAAGGAATAACCGTAGTGACCTGAGTTTGCTGAAGCATGATTTCAGACAACCAGACACTATACGCGGTCTTGTTTTGTTGCCATGGAAGCTCTTTTCTTCCATATGCGTCATACCATTCTAAGATGGCGTTTGCGAAAGGTGTCACGACTTGCTCTGTATTCTATTATTGGTTAGGAGCAAAATTGCACCACAGATTGTGGTGTAAGTACAACAGATAAACTGTGGGGATATTGTGTCTGGTTTGTTTGCTTTTGGGCTGCCATAGTCCGATAGCTCAACAAATACTTGCACCTAAGTGAATTCTTTGGATAATCCCCGCTTTGATTAATCAATGTGCAGGCAAAATCAATGAGTGAAGTAACCACTAACGAATACAACGAAGACGGAAAAATGATCCGTAAAATCCGCAGTTTCGTGCGTCGCGAAGGTCGTCTAACCAAGGGCCAAGAAAGTGCGATGAACGAATGCTGGCCAACAATGGGTATCGATTACAAAGCAGAACTTCTTGATTGGAAAGAAGTATTTGGTAACGATAACCCAGTAGTGCTTGAGATCGGTTTTGGTATGGGCGCTTCATTGGTTGAAATGGCAAAGAACGCGCCAGAGAAAAACTTCATCGGTATTGAAGTTCATAGTCCAGGCGTTGGTGCTTGTCTTGCTGACGCACGCGAAGCGGGTATCACGAACCTACGCGTAATGTGTCACGATGCGGTAGAAGTATTCGAACACATGATCCCAAATGGCAGCCTAGCAACGCTGCAATTGTTCTTCCCAGACCCATGGCACAAAAAGCGTCACCACAAGCGTCGTATCGTACAACTCGAGTTCGCTGAAATGGTTCGCCAGAAGCTTATCCCTAACGAAGGTATCTTCCATATGGCGACTGACTGGGAAAACTACGCTGAACACATGATTGAAATCATGAACCAAGCACCTGGTTTCGAAAACATTGCAGAAGGCGGTGATTTCATCCCTCGCCCTGAAGAGCGTCCACTGACTAAGTTCGAGGCTCGTGGTCACCGTCTAGGTCACGGTGTATGGGATATTAAATTCAAGCGCACTGCATAACTAAGGAGCCAGTAGATGTACCACTACGCGATATTAGCGAATCCGGGTCACAACCGAATTTACTTTGATAGCGCAATGACCATTGCATGTTCCGAGCTAAAAGCAATTTTGGCTTCTGAAGGTGTTGAAGTGACTGAAATTGGTAACAAAGACGTCGGCTTACCTGCTGCGCTCGTGTTTTCTTGTGAAGACGCGTTAAACGATCAGCAATCCGGTAAAATTGCCGCGTCATCTATCTACTATGCGCTATTTGAAGTGCGTGAAGATGGCTTATTACGTCCAATTCAGGCGCCTGCATTCAATACATTCCCTGAGAGCATGAGCCAGATCCTACGTTACACCGGTAAAACGAATGAACAGTTTACGCGTTTGATGGTGAACTTAGGCGTGAGTGCGTCCAATACGGATAGTGCTCAATTAACGCTGATGGATCCAATGTGTGGTAAGGGTACAACTCTGTTTGAAGGTTTGATCCACGGCTTGAATGTAGTGGGTGTGGAGATCAACCAGAAATGGGTACAAGAGATCCAAACCTTCATCGTTAAGTTTATGAAGAACGGTCGCTTCAAGCACAAAGTGAGCAAAGAAAAGCGCACTTCTGGTGGTAAGAAGGTGGCCGATGGTTTCGTGGTTGAAGCCGCGTCAGAGAAAGAAGAGTACAACAAAGGTAATCTTCAGACGATGAAGCTGTATTCAGCAGACACGCGAATTGCCGATCAAGTGGTTAAGAAGAACTCTGTTGATGTTATGGTGTCTGATTTGCCTTACGGTGTGCAACACGGTAGCAAAAACGCAAAAGACAGCAAATTGAATCGTAGCCCTCTGGAGCTGCTACAAGAAGCTCTGCCTGCATGGAAAGTGGTGCTGAAAAAGCAAGGTTCGGTCGTGCTGTCTTTCAATGAGTTCACTCTGAAATGGAAGGACGTGGCGGCATTATTTGAAGATCAAGGGTGGAAGGTACTTTCAGAAGAGCCTTACATCGGTTATCTTCACCGTGTTGATCAGTCCATCAACCGCAACATCATTGTGGCAATAAAACCATAATCGACTTGAGTCGAATAAATTCCATGGAAAAGCCAACGTCCGCGTTGGCTTTTTTTTACCTCTGAACTCAGCCATTTGGGTTCTTGTGACAAGAAGGTAGAAGATGAAACCTACAGCGCAAATTTTGACAGACATTCTAGCGGAAGTTCGCCCTTTAATTGGTCAAGGAAAAGTCGCCGATTACATTCCCGCATTGGCAAAAGTACCCAATACCAAACTGGGTATTGCGGTATACACCAATGAAGGTGAAGTGATTAAAGCGGGCGATGCAGAAGAGTCGTTTTCGATTCAGTCGATCTCAAAAGCGTTGAGCCTGACTCTGGCTATGTGCTTATACAAGCAAGAAGAGATCTGGTCTCGTGTAGGTAAAGAGCCTTCTGGTCAGGCGTTTAACTCGATGATCCAGTTAGAGATGGAGCTGGGCATCCCACGTAACCCATTCATTAACGCCGGTGCTATTGTGGTTGCTGATTTGCTGCAAAGTCGTCTCTCAGCGCCGCGTCAGCGTCTATTGGAATTTGCTCGTCAGTTATCTGGTGATACTCATATCGTGTATGACAAAGTCGTAGCGGCTTCAGAAATGATGCATGGCGATCGCAACGCTGCGATTGCTTACCTGATGCGCTCATTTGGTAACTTTGAAAACGAGGTTATTCCGGTATTGCAAAACTACTTCCATGCCTGCGCTTTAAAGATGAGTTGTGTGGATTTGGCAAAGACCTTTAGCTACTTAGCGAATAAAGGCACATCGGTACAAACGGGTAAATCAGTGGTCTCGGCGATGCAGACAAAACAGTTGAATGCGCTATTGGCCACGTGTGGTTTGTACGATGGTGCTGGTGAATTTGCATACCGCGTTGGTATGCCGGGTAAATCTGGTGTCGGTGGTGGCATCATCGCTATTGTCCCAGGTGAGATGACGATTGCAGTATGGTCTCCGGAGCTTGATGCTTCGGGTAACTCGTTGGCAGGTACTAAAGCGCTTGAGTTACTTTCAGAGCGTATTGGTCGTTCGATTTTCTAAGGAAAAGAGACGAGAAGCGAGAACGGATCGCGTCCTTTGGAATCGCTTCGTTTTAAAGGTTTTAGAGAAAGAAGTGTTACAACGAATAAAAGAAAGGGTTGGCGTTTGTGCGCCAACCCTTTGTTATTTATAGCAGAGACAAAGGCTGTATTGGCTTGGTCGAATATATCCATAGCCGTTTCAGCGAATCTCTCGGAGTGAAGCGTTCTTTAGGACACAGTCCGTTCCCAAATCTCGAATCTGCTCTTATTCCTCTTCCACCATAAAGGCTTCAAGCAAGTCATTCAGGAACAGCTTACCTTTCTCGGTAATTTGCCAGTGAGTCTCTGTTTCACTCAGATAACTCATCTCAAGCGCCCAATCGATAGTCTCTTGAATTGAGCTCAACGGAAGACCTGTCGTATCGATGTAGTCTTGTTTCGGGCACGCTTCCATTAAGCGGAAACGGTTCATAAAGAACTCAAACGGACGATCTTCATCAGCCACAAGCTGTTCACTATCTAGGTACGGCTTCACCATGTTTTGGTATGCCATCAAATAGCCAAGTGGGTGTTTGACCTTAGTGGTACGAACGATGCGACCATCAGCAAAGCTCAGCTTGCCGTGTGAGCCACAGCCAATGCCAAGGTAGTCACCAAAGCGCCAGTAGTTCAGGTTGTGCTGACACTGATAGCTAGGCTTGCTGTAACCAGAAATCTCGTACTGAACGTAACCTGCCGCTGCGAGCTTCTCATGTCCTTGCTCGAAGATATCCCACAAGTCATCGTCATCTGGCAAAGTCGGTGGCTTGTAGTAGAACATGGTGTTTGGTTCGATGGTCAGCTGATACCAAGACAGGTGCGGTGGCGCCAACTCAATCGCTTTGTCCAAATCAGATAAGGCTTGTTCGATGCTTTGATCTGGTAAGCCGTGCATGAGATCGAGGTTAAAGCTGTTCAAACCGATTTGGTGTGCCAGCTTAGCGGCATTGACGGCTTCGTCTTGACCGTGAATGCGCCCCAAACGCTCAAGCTTCTGTTGCTCAAAGCTTTGCACGCCGATAGAGATGCGCGTTACACCAGCCTTGCGGTAGCCAGCAAAACGTTCTGCTTCGATAGTGCCTGGGTTGGCTTCCATGGTGATTTCTATTTCAGGCTTGAACGGAATACGCGCTTCAATGCCCTTAAGTAGACGCTCGATGCCTTCTGCCGAAATCAAACTCGGCGTACCACCACCAATGAAGATTGAATGCAGTGGACGTGGCGCTTCGTTGAGGCGGTATTTCTCAATGTCGGTATCCAAGTCTTCAAGAAGGGCATTGATGTACTCTTCTTCTGGGATCTCGGCTTTGAGCGCGTGAGAGTTAAAGTCGCAATATGGGCACTTTTGTACACACCATGGGATGTGTACATACAAGCTCAGTGCTGGGGGCGTTAACATGGTCTAATTCGCTCGTGATTACTGAGATACTTGCTCAGACAGTTGAGCAAACAACGATTTGAGTGCTTTACCGCGGTGAGACAGTTGTTTTTTACGTGCTGGCTCAAGTTCGGCAGACGCGCAGTTGTCTTCAGGTACTAAGAAGATTGGGTCGTAGCCAAAACCATTTTCACCGTGTGCTTCAGTTAGAATGCGACCTTCCCACTTACCGTGACAAACGATAGGGGTTGGATCGTTCTCATGACGCATCAAAACCAATACGCAGTGGAAACGAGCGGTGCGCTCTGCTTCTGGTACGCCTTCCATTGCTTTAAGTAGCTTTTCTAGGTTCTCTTGGTCTGAGGCTTTTTCACCTGCATAACGTGCAGAGTAAATGCCAGGCGCGCCTTTCAAGAAATCGACTTCTAAGCCTGAGTCGTCCGCAATCGCAGGAAGACCCGTTTCTTGTGCTGCATGGCGAGCTTTGATGATCGCGTTTTCGATGAAAGTAGTGCCAGTTTCTGCTACTTCAGATACGTTGAATTCACTTTGCGCTAATACTTCAAAACCGAAGTCAGACAGCAGATCTGCCATCTCACGAACTTTGCCTTGGTTGCCTGTTGCTAGCACTATCTTTTTCATGGTCGTCTCTTTCTGTAGCGATAAAGGGAGAACGCAGTGTTCTCCCCGATTAAAATGGTTCTAGGGTCTGTTGACCTTTCGCGGTTAAATTTTGTTCGAGATAAAATCGTTTTAGGTGAGGCAAGGAGTGTGTCGCCTAGTCACTCTAAGCAAATACTCCTTAACAAAGCATAAAACGATTTTAGCCGAACCCTTTGGGCAGCGTTTGTTGGTCATTTCTACTGCGTTATCGACTTCTCATGTAGGCTAGCTACATAGTAAAGTCTCTGCCTTGTATAAATACCCAACAATTCGCTGCAAAAATCAGCTCGAAAGGTAAACAAACCCTAAGGTTATGATGTTCTAAAAGCTTTTAGATCATCACAACCCAATTACTCTTCGACATAAAATTTCTGGGTGAATTTAAGCTTACCTGAGCCTTTGTTTCCAGCTTTAACGTCAATATCGAAGGTAAAAGTTTCTTCGTTGGTAATGCCAAGTTCAGCTAAGTAGTAAATCGCATTACCTTCTTTTACTTCTCGGAAGGTGAGTTTCTGCGTTTGGCCAATCAAGTTCTTCGCTTGGCCACTGATTTTTGCGTCAACTGCTGGTTTACCTAGTGAGGCGCTGTCTAATACGCTGATGTTCACTACTGCATTATAGCCATTACGCTTGATGTCGTAGCTACGAGCGATTTTTGACGTCAGAAAGGTAGAGTTAAACGCAACATAGTGAACTTCGATGTCTTTCATGGTTTTGAACTGACCTGCCATGCTTGGTAAAGATAAAAGGCTGATCAATAGGGCGGTAATCCATTTGCTCATTATTACTTCCTCGAATCGATATTCGTTATTTAATTTGATACGAAAATCGTAAATAAAAAGCCATCAAATGATGGCTTTAATTTCGCTTGGTATTTGTATTGGAGATTCTATCCGAATTTGCTTATGACGTCCCAGTTCACCTTTTTCTATGTGAACCAAGCCCTTAGCAACTTTGAATTGTTTCGCCAAAAACTTGGTGAGGTGCGCATTTGCTTTACCGTCGACAGGCGGTGCGGTGATGGCAATTTTAAGCTCTTCACCATGCAAGCCGACGACCTTGTCGCGGCTCGCTTTTGGTTGAATATAGAGTTTGAGAATGACATCCTCGCCATCGAGCCAAACGGCGGCTGACATTATAGTTGGTACCAGATTGGACCAATCACGTCACCCATTAGGAAGTTCGCGAATTGCAGACCGATAAACAATACGAGTACGCTTAAATCAAAACCACCCATCGCAGGTAGGATACGGCGAATTGGTGCGAGCATTGGTTCTGTTAATTGATGGAATACGTACTCGATTGGGCTACGACCTTGGCTTACCCAGCTTAGAATGGCACGGATCAATAGAACCCAGAACAGCAAGCCTCCAGCGGCTTTAACTAATGATAACAAACCTAGGAATAGGAAATCGGCACTGAAAGAAACCGAACCACTTGATGCAATCAGGATCAATGCAACGAACTTAAGTACGCACAGTACGTAAGCAAAAAGCACTGTCGCTAGATCGATACCACCGACAGAAGGGATGACTCGACGTAATGGCCCCACAACTGGCTGTGTTGCTTTAACGATAAACTGCGAGAATGGGTTGTAGAAATCTGCACGGGCAGCTTGCAACCAAATACGCAAAATGACGACCATGATGTACAGGTCAAATAGGGTTGAGATGAGAAAACTCATTGAATTCATAAGGTACCCTTAACAAGTAAAGAACGACACGCCCTAGTTGTGCCGTTCAGATAATTAAAACAGTTTTTCCATTTCTTCAGCGCGAGCAACCGCAGCTTGCATTGCTTTCGCCACAATATCAGACAGTTGATGTTCGTTGAACGTACGTAGCGCTTCTGCCGTTGTGCCACCTTTTGATATCACGTTCTCGCGTAGCGTTGAAAGTTCAGTTTCTGGATTTTCCACTACCATGCTTGCAGCGCCAAGTGCTGCTTGCTGAACTAACATGCGTGCGGTGTCTTTATCGAAGCCTTGAGCAATCGCTTCAGCTTGCATCGCTTCCATAAATAGGAAGAAGTACGCCGGTGCACTGCCTGCTGCTGCAATAACGTTGTTGATGCCCGATTCTTGCCCAACCCAACACACCTTACCGCATGCTTGCATTAGTTCTGTTGCGAAGGCTTTGTCTTGTTCTGAAACAGATTCAGGCGCATATAGACCACTCATACCCAAACCAAGTTGGGATGGTGTGTTTGGCATCACGCGAACCAAGTTGAGCTTATTCGCTAACATGTCATCCAAACGTGAACAGCTGATACCTGCTGCGATAGAGATAACCAGTTTGTTGCTGAAGTCGATAGATTGCAGTGGTGTACACACTTCCTCCATCATTTGTGGCTTCACAGACAATACCACCACGTCCGCTTCCGTTGCAGCTGCGATGTTATCGCTGGTGGTACGGATACCAAAGTCTTGCTCAAGAGGCTGGCGGCGCGTCTCAGATGGCGCGGTTGCGACAATGTTTTGAGCAGGGTAGCCATTAGCGACGAGACCCGAGACAATGGCTCTCACCATGTTCCCTGCGCCGATGAAGGCAATCTTTTTATGTTCCATATGTCTGATTTCCAAATATAAATTCTTACAATTTGTTGTGCGCACGGGTGTATAATCGCACCACTTTGCTCTGACTGCCCAAAGAAAGGCCGTCAGACTCAAGTTCACAGTGTCTGGCAACAATACGCTTTTATTGCTGTTTGCCGTAGTCTCGTGCGCCAAAAATAGCGGTGCCGATGCGAACCATAGTACTGCCCGCTTCTATAGCAGCATCCATGTCACCACTCATGCCCATAGAGAGCGTGTCGACATCTGGGTACTGCTGAGCTAGCTTGTGCTTAAGTTCAGATAATTGTTTGAACGCTCGCAGTTGTGATTCGTAATCTGGCACGTTAGCAGGAATCGACATCAACCCTCTTAACGTGAGGTTTGGAAGGCGAGAAATCAACTCAGCCAGCTCGAATATTTCTGCATCGTTGACGCCAGATTTAGAATCTTCACCACTGGTGTTTACTTGAATCAGCACTTGTAACGGTTTTAGCTCACTTGGGCGCTGGTCATTTAAACGTTGAGCGATCTTAGCGCGATCAATGGTGTGAACCCAATCGAAATGTTCAGCGACAGGACGTGATTTATTGGACTGAATTGGCCCAATGAAGTGCCATTCGATTCGATAATCTGGATAATGCTCGGCAAAGTGCTGAACTTTACTGACGCCCTCTTGGACGTAGTTTTCACCAAACGCCACTTGGCCTGATTGGTAGGCTTCGAGAACCGCCTCGACAGGTTTAGTTTTGCTTACTGCTAAAAGTTGCACTGACTCTGGAGAACGGCCACATTTTTGTTCGTCGTGTCGAATTTGAGAGGTGATATGTTCAATGTTTTGTTGAATACTACTCATAGCTGTACTTTAGACTTAAGGATTTTAAATGGATATCACTGAGTTACTGGATTTTAGTGTAAAACATAATGCTTCGGATCTACATCTTTCTGCAGGTGTACCACCAATGGTTCGTATTGATGGTGATGTGAGAAAACTGGGCATTCCAGCGTTTACACACCAAGAAGTGCACCGTTTGGTTTTTGAAATCATGAACGATGCGCAGCGCAGTGAATTCGAAGAAAAACTCGAAGTCGATTTCTCATTTGAATTGCACAATGTTGGCCGTTTTCGTGTCAACGCCTTCAACCAATCTCGTGGCTGTGCGGCGGTGTTCCGTACCATCCCAAGTAGCATTCCAACACTGGAAGAGCTAGAAGCGCCAGAGATCTTCAAAAAGATTGCTAACGCAGAAAAAGGTTTAGTACTGGTTACCGGTCCAACAGGTTCGGGTAAATCGACAACCTTGGCTGCCATTGTTGACTACATTAACCGTAATCACAACAAGCATATTCTTACAATTGAAGATCCTATTGAATTTGTTCACAACAACAATAAGTGTTTGATCAACCAACGTGAAGTACACCGTGATACGCATAGCTTCCAAAATGCGCTTCGCAGCGCGCTACGTGAAGACCCGGATGTCATTCTAGTTGGTGAGATGCGTGACAAAGAAACTATCAGTTTGGCGCTGACGGCTGCTGAAACGGGTCACCTTGTTTTCGGTACGCTGCATACTAGCTCAGCAGCGAAAACCATCGACCGTATTATCGACGTATTCCCAGGTAGTGACAAAGACATGGTGCGTTCGATGCTGTCGGAGTCGCTGCGTTCGGTTATTGCGCAAAAGCTGCTTAAGCGAAATGGTGGAGGCCGTATTGCTTGTCATGAGATCATGATGGCAACGCCAGCAATCCGTAACTTGATCCGCGAAGATAAAGTGGCGCAGATGTACTCGATCATTCAAACCGGTGCGGCACATGGCATGCAAACCATGGAACAAAATGCTCGTCAGTTGATGGCTCAAGGTATGGTATCGCGTGAAGAAGTCGACAAGAAAGTCGAAATCGAAGCGCAGCAATTCTCGTAACGATCACATAGGTAATAGCGAACCCGGAAGATGGATCTGAATAAATTTCTCGAAGGCATGCTGGCGTTAAAAGCGTCGGATCTTTATATCACGGTTGGTGCGCCGATCTTATTTCGTGTGGACGGCGAACTGCGTCCGCAAGGGGATAAGTTGAGTGAAAATGACGTAGCCATGCTGCTCGATAGTGCAATGGATCCAGAGCGACGTCAGGAGTTTCGTAAAAGTCGAGAATCAAACTTTGCGATTGTCCGAGATTGTGGCCGCTTCCGTGTTAGTGCTTTCTTTCAGCGAGAATTACCTGGTGCGGTGATTCGTCGTATCGAAACCAACATTCCTACGTTTGAACAGCTTAAGCTGCCTTTAGTGTTGCAAGATCTTGCGATAGCGAAACGTGGCTTAGTGCTGGTGGTTGGTGCTACAGGTTCCGGTAAGTCGACCACTATGGCGGCGATGACGGGTTACCGTAACAGCAATAAAACAGGTCACATTCTGACAGTTGAAGACCCAATCGAATTTGTGCACGAGCACAAGCGTTGTATCGTGACTCAGCGTGAAGTGGGATTGGATACCGACAGCTATGAAGTCGCGTT
This sequence comes from Vibrio sp. 10N.222.52.B12, assembly GCF_002875385.1. Lineage (NCBI taxonomy): Bacteria > Pseudomonadati > Pseudomonadota > Gammaproteobacteria > Vibrionales > Vibrionaceae > Vibrio > Vibrio sp. 10N.222.52.B12. The sequence continues at coordinate 19,124 of NZ_MDAW01000134.1, forward strand.
AAAGAACTCATTACGCCAAGCGCCTGACATGATTTTGATTGGTGAGATCCGTAGCCGCGAAACGATGGAATACGCGATGACCTTTGCTGAGACTGGTCACTTGTGTATGGCTACATTGCACGCGAATAACGCAAACCAAGCACTTGAGCGTATTTTGCACCTAGTGCCAAAAGATCAGAAAGATCAGTTCCTGTTTGATCTGTCGATGAACTTAAAAGGCGTAGTAGGTCAACAGCTGATCCGTGATAAAAACGGTCAAGGACGTCATGGCGTGTTTGAGATTCTGCTAAATAGTCCACGAGTTTCTGATCTGATCCGTCGCGGTGATCTGCATGAGTTAAAAACCACCATGGCACGCTCTAATGAATTCGGGATGCTGACGTTTGATCAGTCGCTCTATAAATTGGTGATGCAAGGCAAGATCAGTGAAGAAGATGCATTGCACAGTGCGGATTCAGCTAACGATCTGCGTTTGATGTTGAAGACGCAACGCGGTGAAGCCTTCTCTACAGGCACGCTGGCGAACGTTAAGATCGATATGGATTGATACCAATCGTAGTAAATAACTGGTCATTCTAGCTTGTTAAAATACTCGATAACTGCGTTGCAATTTTTGATTGTAGAATAACTACTTATCGAAAAATTGCGCCTTGTTCTCAAGCATTTTCCCTACGCTATTTCTGATCACTTATTTACTGTGATTGGTATAATCTACTCCAGAAATGAAGAAGGTTGGCAGAAGCCAACCTTTTTTCTTTGTGCTTGAATGTCTACTCACCCCAAAGGTTTTCAAACCAACTTTCAAGAATCACCACCGCTGACTGACAGTCGATGTTACCCTTAGATAACGCTTTGTAGCCACCCATACTGAATAAATCAGCACGAGCCTCTGCTGTCGACAGACGTTCGTCATGCAACTCAACAGGTAAGCCATATCGGCCTTGAAGGCGGTTGGCGAACTTTTTCGCTCGTGGCGTAATGGTTTCTAGATCTTTCCCGTGCAGGTCAGTCGGTAAGCCAACAACCAATAAGTCTGGTTGCCATTCTTTGATTTGTTTTTCGATATCATCCCAGTTTGGAATGCCATCATTGGCTTTAAACGCTTTTAATGGTGAAGCGGTGCCAGTAATTTCTTGGCCAATCGCGCTACCAATACTCTTGGTGCCAAAATCAAAGGCCATAACAGTGCGTGACATAATGTGTCTCGAATCTCAATTGGGTGGAAAACTTAACGTATTACGCAAGTGGGTTATGCATGTCCGGCGTCAGAAGATAACTGGCTCGGATCGATACCTAGCTTTTCGACGGCTTTTTTCCAACGATCGATAATAGGAGTATCGAAGATGATCTCTGGTGTGGCTTCAATCGTCAGCCATGAGTTTTCAGCCAGTTCGGTTTCTAACTGACCAGCACTCCAACCTGAATAACCTAACGCAACAAGATAGTCACTTGGTTCTGCCTCTGTGCCGAGTACCGACAGGATGTCTTTGGAAGTGGTGACAGCCAGCTCGTCAGTCATTTGAATGCTCGATTCGTAATAATCTTTTGGTTTATGCAAAATAAAACCACGATCTTCAGAAACAGGGCCGCCATTATAAACAGGCCTGTCCAAACTCGCTTCAAACAGGCGCGGGTGAACAGGTTGTACTTCGACCTGCTTGAGCATGCTACCTACTGTAATATCAACCGGAGCATTGATCATTAGCCCCATCGCACCTTCTTCATTGTGCTCACAGACATAGATAACACTATTCTGAAAGTAGGGGTCTTTCATTCCCGGCATAGCAACTAAGAAATAGTTTGTGAGGTTCATTCTCATTTCGACCTTTCAGTAGGTACTTAAGCAAACGTCACGCACTGATATGTGCATGAGTTTGCTTAAGTTAATGTTCAACGCTCTCTATTAACTGTACTACAGTTTGAGTTATTCGCCTTTGATACGACGTTCGATCGCATCCATGAGCTTACCAGTGATAGAAATATCAAATGCTGCTTCAATTTCACGAATACACGTTGGGCTGGTGACGTTGATTTCCGTTAGCTTGTCGCCAATCACGTCAAGGCCAACAAAGATAAGACCTTTTTCTTTCAATGTTGGTGCGACGGCTTGTGCGATTTTCATGTCAGTTTCACTCAGTGGACGAGCTTCACCGGTACCACCAGCAGCCAAGTTGCCGCGCGTTTCGCCTTTTGCAGGGATACGAGCTAGGCAGTAAGGCATTGGTTCACCATCAACCACAAGAATACGCTTGTCACCATTGCTGATGTCAGGTACGAAGGTTTGCGCCATTGCGTAGTTTTGGCCGTGGTTAGTCAGCGTTTCGATGATCACAGATACGTTTGGATCGTTCTCTTTTACGCGGAAGATAGATGCACCACCCATGCCATCAAGTGGTTTTAGGATCACATCACCATGCTCTTCACGAAAAGCTTTAATCTTCTCTGCTTTTCGCGTCACGATAGTAGTTGGTGTGAGTTCAGGGAACCAAGCCGTGAACAGTTTCTCGTTACAGTCGCGTAGGCTTTGTGGTTTGTTAACGATTAGTGCACCTTGTTCTTCAGCACGTTCAAGGATGTAAGTCGCGTAGATGTACTCAGTGTCGAATGGAGGATCTTTACGCATCAGAACCGCATCTAACTCAGAAAGCTCGATAGTTTGCTCTGATTTGAATTCGTACCAGCCAGTTGGATCTTCTTTTAATTCAACCACTTTGGTATCCGCAATTGCTTTACCTTGGTCTAGATGAAGATCATTCATTTCCATGTAATGGATTTCGTAACCGCGGCGCTGCGCTTCAAGCATCATGGCAAAGCTAGAGTCTTTCTTGATGTTAATGGACGAGATTGGGTCCATAACAATACCGAGTTTGATCATTGTTTTTCTCCGTTTTAACCAAGATCGCCGAAACGAACTTGTAAGGCTGTAATTGCGGTAAGAGCCGCAGTCTCGGTGCGCAGTACGCGAGGACCGAGTAGCGTTTCTTCAAATTGATGTTCGCGTGTCATGCCGATTTCTTCTGAAGATAGACCGCCTTCAGGGCCAATCAATAGCCGTACTTTTTCGACAGGCGTTGGCAGGGTATTGATTGAGTACTTCGCTCGTGGGTGAAGGTTCAGTTTTAAACCGTCGTACGCTTCTTGACACCATTCTTCCAAACTCATGATTGGACGGATCTCAGGCACGACATTGCGACCACATTGTTCACAAGCGCTCACTGCGATTTTTTGCCATTGAGCGAGTTTCTTCTCGAAGCGTTTTTGATCTAGCTTTACGCCACAACGTTCAGAGATAAGAGGTGTGATTGTATTAACACCAAGCTCAACAGACTTTTGGATCGTGAATTCCATCTTATCGCCGCGAGAAATAACCTGACCAAGATGCAGATCTAAAGGTGACTCAATGTTGCTTTCTACACGCTCGGTTAATTCAACCATCACATTCTTTTTCGTGACTTCACTAATCACGGCTGGAAATTCTGCGCCACTGCCATCGAAAAGGAGGACTTCTTGTCCCTCTTTCATGCGAAGGACTCGGCCAATGTGGCCTGCTGCATCTTCACTTAAAGCTAGTGCGCCAAGTTGTTGAATGGTTTCTGGATGATAAATTCGAGGGATACGCATCGTGTTTCGATTTCCTGCATACGCGAGTGTTTAGACACTAACATGGATGCTTTCCACCGAAAAAACAAGGGGCAAGAGGCGTTTCCATTTGCAGTAAATAGTTACGCCTCAATTAGCACAAGTTTGCCGCTGTATTTTTGAGGGGAATTACAGTGCTCGACAAGCCTCTTGTACAAATGGGTTATGGTTGCCTTGAACCTTTGAAATGCGCTCGTCACGCTCACATTCCCACTTGTCGACAGGGTAGGTTTTGTTCCACGCACTCATTAACTGAGTTTGTTGCTTAGACAGTTTGAAGCCGTACTCTTTGCTCATGTATAGGTAGGTGCGAGCAATCGAGCCACGAGCGCGGTCTGGTGGCATGACTTTACGTTGCTTGAAGTTAACCTGCATTTCACAGCGGCCATAGCTGACACCGTCCATGCCATTCCACTGACTGAAGTTGTAGTTAGAGCGGTCACCGTTTACCTCTCCGATAGCTGGCGTTAGGTTGTGGAGATCGGCTTCCATAGATTTGAAGACTTTGTCGTTTCTTGTGCAGTTTTTGCGTCCGCCATCTTGCCAGCACTGACGCTGGTGGCCGAATTGCCAAGCTGGGACCACGTGTTCCCACTCGATGCGAGAAGCACGTTTTTCTTGTTTACGCACTTGGTAGCCACAAGAAGCAAGGTCCGGTACACCTTTCTTACCTTGCCAGTTGATATCACAGCCACAGTAGAAACTGGTTGGATGATCTTTGTATATTTTAACCGCTTCACGTTTTGCCGCAGAGAAAGAGGTCGGTGGCGCAGCAATTACGGCACTAGAAAGCGCAAACAGGAATAAAGAGAACAGGTATTTCATGATTAAAGTCTTTATAAAGTATGACTTTATTTATTCTAACACGCAGAAATTAGCTTTAGTGATGAGTGTGTTAACAATAATGGGCAAAAAGAAGCCGTTTGAGAACGACAATCTCTGTTTTAGGAATCTGAATATTTCTATTGAGGAGAGTTAAGAGAGCTGAGTGCCAGTGAAGCTTAATGGTTTTCGACACTTTTGGCAGGAATAGACAGTCTCTTTACGCATGACTTTATTGTGGCGTCGAATTGAGAGCGGATAGGCGGTACAAGCGCAGCGGTACTCAAAGGTCTTACCTTGCACAGAGGCGATATCGAAGCTGTGAGTTGTTTTAGCTGGCACGTTAAAAATGGCTTCCATCACACCTTGCCATTCTTTACCGTGAGGGCGAACACGACCGTATACTTGGTACGTAATGAGATGTGCTACTTCATGTGGTATCACTTCTCTTAGAAAAGCTTGCGGGTTTTCTTTAAAAAGCTTTGGATTTAGACGAACTTCATTCAATTGCAGGTAAGCTTTGCCTGCAGCTTTACCACGAACATTAAATGTGACTGCGGGCATCGGAAAAGAACGTTTGAATGCTTGCTCCGCCTTCGTGATGCAACCTGCCATCACTTGTTTGGCTTTGTAGCTCAGCTCTATATCCACACTTACCTCATCATATTTAATAAAAAGCCCCCGCGTTTGCGAGGGCAGGATCATAACACCAGTTTTCTAAGGCGTGTGTTTTTTCTTGATCGTTGCATGGTAAGCGTGCCAAGTACCATAACCGAGGATTGGCATGGTGAAGAGCATACCTATGCCGTACGTTGCAAAGCCAATTAAGATACCGCCACAAATGATGGCTGCCCATACGATCATCGCAGGAATGTTCGACTTCACAGCGTTAAAGCTAGTAAAGACGGCGGTCATCATGTCTACACGCCTTTCCATCATTAAAGGAATAGAAAAAGCAGAAATACTGAACACGATGCACGCTAATACCAAGCCAACTAGAGAGCCAATCACTAAGAAAGGCAAGAAGTCAGTCAGTGGCGCGCCTTGAACGGACGGATAAAGTGCATGAAGCAGAGCGGCAATTCGCATCCAGAAAATCATACATACCGCGAGCATTACAGCGAATGCCCATTGAGAAGTCGAATTTCGTCCAATGGCTTTCATTGAATGGAACAAGCTTGGTTTGTGTCCACGCTCTCTCTCCCAACTGGCGTCATATAAGCCTAGTGCTAGGAATGGGCCGATTAGCATGTAGACAATCAGACTCGGCATCACCACTAAGTGTGTGCCTTGCCATTGAACCAGAAGCACGATGCCAATAGCGGCGGCCATAAAGCAGATGCCGTAAAAGGCACTAATGACTGGCATATGAACGAAGTCGTGCAGACCCAGTGAGAGCCAATGGAATGGGGCCGAAAGATTCACGGTATTGCACGGAATGGTTCTGGCATATTCGTTATCTGGGACTTCCTTTCGTTTATTTTGGAAGTCAGACGGATTCACGGTACGAGGCATAACTCCTCCTTGATTTATTCCCACGGTGGCACCTAGGCCATAAAGGATGCCTGACTGACGTTTTCATTACTTTTTTCATCACGTGAGTCCGCACCTTATCTCTATACGTTATATGCATCGGAAAGTGCATTTAACATTATGTTAACTATTGGCGGAGTTAGGGCAATTTACAAATAAATGCTGAATTTTTGTTCAAGAAAGAGATAGGAAAGAAAAAGGGAGGAGGGAACAAAAAGCCCCCGCCAAAGGCGAGGGCTTTATCGATTCTTGTGTGGCTCGATTACTTGATGCCAGCGAAATCGCGTAGGATAGCTGCTTTATCTGTAGCTTCCCATGGGAACTCTTCGCGACCGAAGTGACCGTATGCTGCTGTCTGCTTGTAGATAGGTTGAAGCAGGTTAAGCATTTCTTGTAGGCCGTATGGACGTAGGTCGAAGTTTTGACGAACCGCTTCAATGATAATGTCGTGTGATACTTTCTCAGTACCGAACGTTTCAACCATGATAGACGTTGGGTCAGCAACACCGATAGCGTATGAAAGTTGGATTTCACAACGGTCAGCCATGCCAGCTGCTACGATGTTTTTCGCTACGTAACGTGCCGCGTAAGCTGCTGAGCGGTCTACTTTCGATGGATCTTTACCTGAGAATGCACCACCACCGTGACGAGCTGCACCGCCGTAAGTATCTACGATGATTTTACGACCAGTTAGACCACAGTCACCCATTGGACCACCGATAACGAAACGACCGGTTGGGTTGATGAAGAAGTTAGTGTCTTTAGTGATCCACTCTGAAGGCAATACTGGCTTGATGATCTCTTCCATTACTGCTTCACGTAGGTCTGGTGTTGTTACTGAATCACAGTGCTGAGTCGAAAGAACAACCGCATCAATACCAACAATCTTACCTTGGTCGTATTGGAACGTTACTTGAGATTTCGCATCTGGACGAAGGAAGTCTAGTTTACCGCTCTTACGAACTTCAGCTTGCTTCTTAACAAGTAGGTGAGAGTAAGTAATTGGAGCTGGCATTAGGATTTCAGTTTCGTTTGTTGCGTAACCGAACATGATGCCTTGGTCGCCGGCGCCTTGCTCTTTAGGGTCTGCTTTATCAACACCTTGGTTGATGTCTGGAGACTGCTTACCGATGGTGTTTAGAACCGCACACGAGTTCGCGTCGAAGCCCATATCAGAGTGAACGTAACCAATTTCACGAACAGTTTCACGAGTGATTTCTTCAATATCAACCCATGCTGACGTTGTTACTTCACCGCCAACCATAACCATGCCGGTTTTAACGTAAGTCTCACAAGCAACACGTGCTTTTGGGTCTTGCTCAAGAATTGCATCAAGAACTGCGTCAGAGATTTGGTCTGCGATTTTATCTGGATGACCTTCTGATACCGACTCAGAAGTGAACAGGTGCTTAGCCATGATAGCTCCAATCTTAAGGTTTACTCATGGCCAACTAACGCAAGCTTGCCACGAAAAATACAATACAGTTTGTAGGTGTTTCTACATCTAGACGTCTATTTTAAATTGCCGTGTTCGAATTACAAGTTCTTTTTCCAATCCAATTCATCTGACTTATTACCCAATCGTTTGCTTGAAGGATGATGAATTTATAGAAAAATGCAGACAATCAGCGAAAAGATTGAGTTAAAACCTCAAAAATGGTGAGTAAAACGTTTGCAGTCAGAATTTGGCTCTGAGAGAATATTGCGGCGCTTTTATCCCTTCTTAGTAAGATAAAAGCGCCCACATTCCTTTATCAATTCGCTTAATGCACTCAGGAGCAGACATGTCTTCTCGTAAACATCTGGCAAATGCAATCCGCGCTCTTAGCATGGATGGTGTTCAACAAGCTAACTCTGGCCACCCAGGCGCACCTATGGGTATGGCTGATATCGCTGAAGTTCTTTGGCGTTCTCACCTAAACCACAACCCAGCTAACCCAGAGTGGGCAGACCGCGACCGTTTCGTACTGTCTAACGGCCACGGCTCTATGCTTATTTACTCTCTACTGCACCTGAGCGGTTACGAGCTGTCTATCGACGATCTTAAAAACTTCCGTCAGCTTCACTCTAAGACTCCTGGTCACCCAGAATACGGCTACGCACCAGGTATCGAAACAACGACTGGTCCTCTAGGTCAAGGCATCACCAACGCGGTTGGTATGGCAATGGCTGAGAAAGCGCTAGCGGCACAGTTCAATAAAGAAGGTCACGACATCGTTGACCACTTTACTTACGTGTTCATGGGCGATGGCTGTCTAATGGAAGGTATCTCGCACGAGGCTTGTTCTCTTGCTGGTACACTAGGCCTTGGCAAACTGATCGCATTCTGGGATGACAACGGCATTTCTATCGACGGTCACGTAGAAGGTTGGTTCTCTGATGACACTCCTAAGCGTTTTGAATCTTACGGCTGGCACGTAATCCCTGCTGTAGATGGTCACGATTCTGAAGCGATCAATGCTGCTATTGAAGCGGCAAAAGCAGACCCTCGTCCTACGCTGATCTGTACTAAAACCATCATCGGTTTTGGTTCTCCAAACAAATCAGGTTCGCACGACTGTCACGGTGCGCCACTAGGTGCAGACGAAATCGCAGCAGCACGTGAGTTCCTAGGTTGGGAACACCCAGCATTTGAAATTCCAGCAGACGTATACGCTGAGTGGGGTGCAAAACCAGCAGGTTCTGAGAAAGAAGCAGCTTGGAATGCGAAGTTTGAAGCATACGCAGCGGCTTACCCAGCAGAAGCGGCAGAGCTTAAACGTCGTTTAAACGGCGAACTTCCTGCAGAGTGGGAAGAAAAAGCGAGCCAAATTATTGCGGATCTTCAATCTAATCCAGCGAACATTGCATCACGTAAAGCATCTCAAAATGCTCTAGAAGCGTTTGGTCAAATGCTTCCAGAATTCATGGGCGGCTCTGCTGACCTAGCGCCTTCTAACCTAACCATGTGGTCAGGTTCTAAGTCTCTAGAAGCGAACGACTTCTCTGGTAACTACATCCACTACGGTGTACGTGAATTCGGTATGACTGCGATCATGAACGGTATCGCGCTACACGGTGGTTTCGTTCCTTACGGCGCAACATTCCTAATGTTTATGGAATACGCTCGTAACGCTATGCGTATGGCTGCTCTGATGAAAGTTCAGAACATCCAAGTTTACACGCACGACTCTATCGGCCTTGGCGAAGATGGCCCAACTCACCAACCGGTTGAGCAAATGGCTTCACTACGTCTGACTCCAAACATGAGTACATGGCGTCCATGTGACCAAGTTGAATCTGCAGTAGCATGGAAACTGGCGATTGAGCGTAAAGATGCGCCAACTGCACTTATCTTCTCTCGTCAAAACCTAGCGCAACAAGATCGTGATGCTGCGCAAGTTGCGAACATCGCAAAAGGTGCTTACATCCTGAAAGACAGCGATGGTAAGCCTGAGCTAATCCTAATCGCGACAGGTTCTGAAGTTGAGCTAGTAGTGAAAGCTGCCGAGCAACTAACGGCTGAAGGTAAGAAAGTACGCGTTGTTTCAATGCCATCAACAGATGCATTCGACAAGCAAGACGCTGCTTACCGTGAATCTGTACTACCATCAGACGTAACGGCACGTATCGCGGTAGAAGCGGGTATTGCTGACTTCTGGTACAAGTACGTTGGTTTCGACGGCCGCATCATCGGTATGACAACCTTCGGTGAGTCTGCGCCGGCTGACCAGCTGTTTGAAATGTTTGGTTTCACTGTAGAAAACGTAGTGAACACAGCACAAGAATTGCTAGCGTAATTTCGCGTTATAAATGAAAAACCGAGCGTTAATGCTCGGTTTTTTTGTGCCTATTCAAACTCTTTTCCCCAGTTGTCTCTCTCCTTGTGCCCACATTCCTTACAAGTGACATAGCGATCCATATCGTAATAGTGGCCGCCATTTAACAAGGTATGAGCCCAAAGTTTTAACGTTCCAAGAATCGATTTATCCGTATCATAACGACTTGGCTTACGGACCAGCACTTCAGAGTGTGGTGTTTCTCTATTGCATCGCTGACAAAAGTGAGCAGCGGGAAAACCTGACATACGCATTTCCTTTTGGTGATAAAACAAGGAGTTAAAGTGCCAAGTGAAATACGCGAGGTCAGAAATGAATATATTGGCAATGTGAATGTATCGTGAAGTGAAAAGATAGTTTACCGCGAGTGAGATCACTTACTTAATGCGTTCAGCCTTCGTATCAGGTACTATCTGTGACACGAATTTTTGGTGAGGCGAGGGAGAAATGCTAAAGGTTGCGATCAATGGATTTGGACGTATCGGTCGTAATGTACTGCGAGCAGTATATGAGAGCGGTAAACACCAACAAATTAAGGTTGTCGCTGTTAATGAGCTTGCACAACCAGAAGCAATGGCCCATCTTCTGCAATATGACACCAGTCATGGCCGCTTCGGAAAGAAAATCTCTCACGATCAAGAGCATCTTTATGTTCATCATGATAGTGGTGAATATGACCCCATTCGAATCCTTCACCTCGCTGAAATCGACCTGTTGCCATGGCGCGATCTAGAGGTCGATATTGTCTTAGACTGCACTGGCGTATTTGGCTCACAAGCGGATGGCTTAGCTCATATTGAAGCAGGTGCAGAGAAAGTCCTGTTTTCTCACCCTGGTGCAAATGACCTCGACAACACCATCATTTATGGCGTGAACCATGAAACGCTAAAAGGCGAGCATCGCATTGTTTCTAATGGCTCGTGTACGACGAATTGTATCGTTCCTATCATTAAAGTCTTAGATGAAGCCTTTGGCATTGAGTCGGGCACCATTACTACTATCCATTCATCAATGAACGATCAGCAGGTGATTGACGCTTATCATAATGATTTACGTCGTACTCGTGCTGCCAGTCAATCCATCATTCCTGTCGATACTAAGTTGCATAAGGGAATTGAAAGAATCTTCCCGAAATTTTCCAACAAATTCGAAGCCATTTCGGTTCGAGTTCCGACAGTTAACGTCACCGCGATGGATTTAAGTGTCACAATTAGTACAAATGTGAAAGTTAATGACGTAAATCAAACCATTGTTAACGCATCTCAGTGTACATTACGTAACATTGTTGACTATACTGAATCGCCGCTCGTTTCCATCGACTTTAACCATGATCCCCACAGTGCCATTGTGGATGGAACTCAGACTCGAGTGAGCAACGGGCAACTCGTAAAAATGCTTGTTTGGTGCGATAACGAATGGGGCTTTGCTAACCGGATGCTGGATACCGCTTTAGCAATGCAAGCTTCTTCACAAGTGGAGCCTTAATGGTGAGGAAGCGATGGAGAAATTTTTTATTTTAAGCCTTGAAATAAATCTGACGTATCTCCATATCAATAACCAGTTTGAAGAATTAACGGGCTTGGCAGGATTGCCGAGTTTTTAAAAACTTTAATTATTTAATATTTGAGAGGACACATCATGTCTGTAATCAAGATGACTGACCTGGATCTTGCAGGTAAACGTGTATTTATCCGTGCTGACCTAAACGTGCCAGTAAAAGACGGTAAAGTAACTTCTGATGCACGTATCATCGCATCTCTTCCAACTATCAAGCACTGTCTAGAAGCAGGCGCTAAAGTAATGGTTACTTCTCACCTAGGTCGCCCAACTGAAGGTGAATACGCTGAAGAGTTCTCTCTACAACCAGTAGTTAACTACCTAAACGACGCACTAGATTGCGAAGTTAAACTAGCGAAAGATTACCTAAACGGTCTAGAACTAAACGCTGGTGAGCTAGTTGTTCTTGAAAACGTTCGCTTTAACAAAGGCGAGAAGAAAAACGAAGAAGAACTGTCTAAGCAATACGCTGCTCTATGTGACATCTTCGTAATGGACGCATTCGGTACAGCTCACCGTGCACAAGCATCTACTCACGGTGTAGGCATGCACGCAGACGTAGCATGTGCGGGTCCTCTACTAGCTAACGAACTAGAAGCACTAGGTAAAGCAATGGACAAGCCTGCTCGTCCAATGGTTGCTATCGTAGGTGGTTCAAAAGTTTCTACTAAGCTAACGGTTCTTGAGTCTCTATCTAAAATCGCTGACCAACTTGTTGTTGGTGGCGGTATCGCTAACACATTCATCGCAGCTGCTGGCCACAACGTTGGTAAGTCTCTATACGAAGCAGACCTAGTAGAAACTGCTAAGAAGCTAATGGATGAGTGTGCAATTCCAGTAGCAACTGACGTTGCATGTGCAAAAGCATTTGACGAAAACGCAGAAGCTGAAATCAAGCACGTTTCTGAAGTACAAGACGACGACATGATCTTCGACCTTGGTCCAGATTCAACTGCTGAACTAGCAGAAATTTTGAAGAACGCTAAGACTATCCTATGGAACGGTCCAGTAGGCGTATTCGAATTCAAGAACTTTGAAGCAGGTACTAAAGGTATCTCTGACGCTATCGCATCTTCTGAAGGCTTCTCTGTTGCAGGTGGTGGTGACACGCTAGCGGCTATCGACAAGTTCGGTATCAAAGCTGACGTATCTTACATCTCTACTGGCGGCGGCGCTTTCCTTGAGTTCGTAGAAGGTAAAGTTCTTCCAGCAGTTGAAATGCTAGAAGCACGCGCTAAGTAATATTCAGTAAAGCGGGAGTCCTCTCCCGCTTTCTTGTTTGCTGCAACGCGAGAGGAACTCTGCTAAAATAGCCTCAGTTGTGAGCAAACGTTTGCAAGATTTTCAATTTAACAAGTTTTGTTTATAAAACGACAGATAAATAGGATTACATCCATGTCTAAGATCTTCGACTTCGTAAAACCAGGTGTTATCTCTGGCGATGACGTTCAGAAAGTATTTGAAGTAGCAAAAGAGAACAAATTTGCTCTTCCAGCAGTTAACGTTGTTAACACTGACTCAATCAACGGTGTTCTAGAAGCTGCAGCGAAAGTTAAAGCTCCTGTTGTTGTTCAGTTCTCAAACGGCGGTGCTGGTTTCTTCGCTGGTAAAGGCGTGAAACTTGAAGGTCAAGGTGCACAAATCCTTGGCGCTGTAGCAGGTGCAAAATACGTACACGCAGTTGCTGAATCTTACGGCGTTCCAGTAATCCTTCACACTGACCATGCTGCTAAGAAATTGCTTCCATGGATCGACGGTCTGCTAGACGCTGGTGAAGAGTTCTTCGCTCAAACTGGTAAACCACTATTCTCTTCTCACATGATCGACCTTTCTGAAGAGTCTCTAGAAGAGAACATCGAAATCTCTGGCAAATACCTAACTCGCATGGCGAAAATGGGTATGACTCTAGAGATCGAACTAGGTTGTACTGGTGGTGAAGAAGACGGCGTTGATAACTCTCACATGGACGCATCAGAGCTTTACACTTCTCCAGAAGACGTTGCTTACGCATACGAGAAACTAAACGCTATTAGCCCACGTTTCACTATTGCAGCATCTTTCGGTAACGTACACGGTGTTTACCAAGCAGGTAACGTTGTACTAACTCCAACTATCCTACGTGACTCTCAAGCATACTGTGCAGAGAAGTTCGGTATTGCACCAAACGCTCTAAACTTCGTGTTCCACGGTGGTTCAGGTTCATCTGAAGCTGAAATCCAAGAGTCTATCGGCTACGGTGTTATCAAAATGAACATCGATACTGATACACAGTGGGCAACTTGGGATGGTATCCGTACTTACTCTGCAGAAAACTTTGATTACCTGCAAGGTCAAATCGGTAACCCAACTGGCGAATCTGCGCCAAACAAGAAGTACTACGATCCACGCGTATGGCTGCGTGCTGGTCAAGCTTCAATGGTAGCTCGTCTAGAGAAAGCATTCTCTGACCTAAACGCAATCGACGTACTATAATTCGTCTTATTTGAGTTTCTAAAAACCCGCTCTTCGAGCGGGTTTTTTTATGTCTAATCAATGAGACAGCGACCATTCTCTTTCTTTTAGCAATTGATAACTCAATCAACTGCTATATGATCACCGCACTTCATATCCCTTCAGTTTTGGCGCAAATTTCGAAACCCAGCGCATTTCCGCACCAAGTGGCATAAAAGCAATTAAAAAGTGTGGCGAAATGTAAATCCATTGCGTACTCTGTAACATGCCAATATCGGAAAATTCTGATAAAGCTTTGTTTTGTAGGTCTTTGCGAAACTCTGACTTTGCAAAATTTCAGTTTTGAGATATTGTGCCAAAAATCTGACACTGTTCAGGAAAACAATAGGGATGTTGTTGTGAATAAGAACCTATAAAAAACAAGGTTCATAAGTTAACGGCAATTAGATTTTTATATCTTTATTTTGAGGATACGAATTATGGCAGGTGAATCGATGGGTATCGATACCTCTTTAACGGATGGTTTGAGCAAAGCGGAAACGTGGCTAAATAACAACTCAGATCTTCTTATTCAGTACGGTGTAAACATCATTTCTGCACTGCTGATCCTATTTATCGGTAACATTATCGTTAAAGCGGTAGCAAACAGCGTTTCAAAAGTGCTTGAAAAGAAACAAATGGACAAAGCGGTTGTTGAGTTTGTCAACGGTCTAGTTCGTTACCTTCTATTTGTTATTGTATTGATTGCGGCACTAGGTCGTGTAGGTGTTCAAACTGCATCTGTAGTTGCGGTAATTGGTGCGGCTGGTCTTGCTGTTGGTCTTGCTCTACAAGGCTCACTATCTAACTTTGCTGCTGGCGTGCTAATCGTTGCATTCCGTCCATTTAAGTCTGGTGACTATGTGGAAATCGGTGGTGTAGCTGGTAGTGTTGAAGCAATTCAAATCTTCCAAACTGTACTAAAGACACCTGACAACAAAATGGTTGTTGTGCCGAACTCATCAGTTATCGGCGGCGCAATCACTAACTACTCTCGCCACGCTACGCGTCGTGTAGACCTAGTTATCGGTGTTTCTTACAGCGCTGATCTTAAGCAAACTAAGCAAGTTATCCGTGACGTGCTAGAAAAAGATGAGCGTATCCTGAAAGATCCTGCAATCCAAATCGGTGTCCTAGCACTAGCAGACTCTTCAGTGAACTTCGTGGTTCGTCCATGGTGTAAAACGTCTGATTACTGGGATGTTTACTTCGATTCAACTCAAGCAATCAAAGAAGCGTTGGACGAAGCAGGCATCGAAATTCCATTCCCACAAATGGATGTTCATTTGAACAAAGTAGAAGCTTAATCCCTTCGATTGAGAACATGAAAAAGCGAGGCAATGGCCTCGCTTTTTTTATATCCGGATTTTCTAAAGTTCTAACAGAGTGTTACTGCCAGCGAGGAGCAGACGTTTAAGTTCGCTACCTGCAAAGCCAAAGGTTAATTCGGGTAAACCTGGCGTATAAAGCAACTCATCATGCTGGTAGAGTGCCGTGTCGACGATAATGGTGACATGCTCAGGTAAGCCAATAGGACAAACTGCGCCAGGTACACAACCTAGCTGCTCAATCATTTCATCGTCGCTGCAAATAGAAGGCCTTTTACCAGTCATCATTTTGACTTGTTTGGAGTCTAAACGAGAGTCTTTGTCAGTCAGGTATACTGCGTAACCTTGTCCTTTTAGCTTGAGAAAAAGGCTCTTAGTATGAGTGCCAGTCCAGCCGAGTTGTGCGGCAACTTTGACATCGGTTTCGAAGTCGAGAATGGCTTCATGTTGCCACTCTCGAAAGGGGATCGAGAGCGCGTTGAATCGCTCTCGATTGATTTGATGGATTTTTTCCAGTGACTCCATGTCGTGTTTCTTTCCTATTTATCTTTACCAGTATTTGGTGACTAACTCATTCGCAAGTACAAAAGCGATAGTAAACATCATAGTAGCAACCGCAATATCGATGCCTTTTTTCACTTTTGGTTTTGAGAGCGTTGGCCCCAATTTTGCCGCACCTAATGAGAGCGTGTAGAACCATACAAAGGAAGCCATGATGGTGCCCATAGCGAATGCGATGCGATCATTACCTTCAAACTGACCACCAATTGAACCTAAGATCACTACGGTATCTAAGTACAGGTGCGGGTTCAACACTGTGACGGCAAGTGCGCCAAGAATTACGGTACGACGGCCTCGTGCGACGACTTCACCATTCGATTCAGAGGCGTTTGCTGCTTTGAATGCACTTTTTAGTGACAGTAAACCGTAAACACTTAAGAAGGCAATACCACCTAAAGTGACTGAGGTAAGTAGGATTTCATTTTGCGACAGAATTGCACCGCCACCGAAAATACCGAGCGAGATAAAAATCATATCTAGGATACTACAGATGGTCGCAGTCGTTAGATGATGTTGACGCTTAATGCCTTGGTTAAGTACATACGCATTTTGCGCACCGATTGGAATGATCATGGTCGCACCTAAACCGAATCCTTGTAATAACACCCAAAAGCTCACAACACACCTCAACATTAGTAATAGAACAACAGAGGAGGGGAAGATAAAGCTTTTCATTAAATAAGTATAATTAATGATTTTAATATATTATTAGCGTTACTTATTTAGTGCTGTTGGCGTTTATTAGGGAGGAAAAACACGTGCGAGGATTGGATTATAAATGGATAGAAGCGTTAGATGCGGTAGTTCATCAAGGCAGTTTTGACCGAGCTGCTGAGCACCTTTTTGTTTCGCAATCAGCAATTTCCCAACGTATCAAACAGCTTGAGAAGTACCTTGCCCAACCGGTACTTATACGTGAGCAACCGCCAAAGCCAACCCCAATTGGTAAGAAGCTACTCGGGCTTTATCGTCGCGTCAGGTTGCTTGAGCATGAAATCCTTCCTGAGCTAAAAAACGATACCACAACTCGCCCCGTTCAGCTCTCACTCGCGACTAATGCCGACAGCTTAGCAACGTGGTTACTACCGGCTTTACAAGATGTGATGAAGCATCGCCAAGTTGAACTTAAGTTGACGATCTACGGAGAATCACGATCGATTGAAAAGCTCAGAAGTGGTGAGGTAGCAGGGGCTATAAGTTTAGAATCACAAGCCATACCGAGTTGTCGAGCGGATTACCTAGGGCGCATCGATTATGTTTGTGTCGCTAACCCTGAGTTCTATCAGCGCTATTTTACCGAAGGCGTGAACAATCAAACGTTAGCTAAAGCACCAGCGGTTTCCTATGATCAGTACGATGATCTGCATAAGAAGTTTTTAACGGAGCACTTCAACGTCAGACCGGATAGTGTCATCCATCACAATATTAGTAGTTCTGAAGCTTTCCTCAAAATGGCCTTAGCTGGAGTCGCTTATTGTTTGATTCCTCGACTACAGATCACCGATGAACTGGAGAAAGGGGAGCTTATCGATATCACACCTGGCTTTTTGATGTCTTATCGCATTTATTGGCATCACTGGCAGTTGGAAACTGGAGTGCTGCAAGAGATATCGCAAGCAATTGTGAGTTACGCTCAAAAACACTTACCGCAATAAGTTCCCACTTCGCTCGCGTTTTGAGTCGAAATTACCATGAAGTTACACAGTCAAAGTTGTGTTAGAAGTCGCTTAAGGTGCTTGGATAATTGCCAGAAGTTTCTATGATGAGTCTATATACACTCCTGTTCATTGCTGTTTTATCTATTTGCGAATTCAAGACAGCAACTTATCTGCCATGGCTTTCATCGAGTCTCTCGCCTTGAACTCAGGCAACTGGAGTGATCTTAGTCTTTCAATACGGATGGATTTGTCGAATGAAACTGTCTTCATGTTTACTTGCTTCAGCCCTAAGCCTTACTAGTATTTCTGTGTTTGCGAATGATGTGCCGAATTTTGCCCATTTATCAACCACTGGCTACGGTGAAGTTGTCGCGACGCCAGATATGGCGGCTTTTTCTGTAAAGGTTGTTGATACGACCATGACGGCAGAACAGGCGAAGCAATCTGTCGATAATACGGTTGATGAGTTTCTTAAGAGCTTAGCTGATGCCGGTTTGTCGAAAGACAATATTACTAGCTCAAATCTGTACCTTGCTCCTCAGTACCACTATCCTAAATCGGGTAAAGCGGAACTTGTGGGTTATCGAGCTTCACGCAGTATTGATGTGACTGTGAGTGATTTGGCGAACTTGAATGAGTACTTGGATATGGCGCTAAAGGCGGGCATCAACCAAGTTGACAACATTCAGCTTAAAGTAAGCAACCAATCTGAGTACCAACAAAAAGCACGCATGGCAGCGATTAAAGATGCACAAAGCAAAGCGGCTTCTTTAGCGACAGGTTTTGATAAGAAGTTAGGTGATGTGTGGCAGATTAACTACAACCAAATGCACGCACGCCCAGTATTGATGCGCTCTGTGGCGATGGATGCAAGAGAGAGTTCAAATAGCTATCAAGATTCAACGTTGGTGATTCGTGACCAAGTGGACGTCGTATACAGGCTTAAATAGTACAGATAACATTACGATTCTGTCTAGTCCTAAAATAGGTT
>NZ_MDAW01000135.1:0-89500 GCF_002875385.1 Vibrio sp. 10N.222.52.B12
AACTTTACGGGGTCACTTCAGTCTTGAGAGGTACACGGGCTTTTGTTTTTTGAACGTCACGCAATGTGTTCTTGGTAGTAAGCTCCAAGGGCACGTACATCACTGCTGCACATGATCTTTATTGCTTGTTTAATATGGTTAATGGGCCAATCCCACCATTTGATTTCTGACAACATAGCGACACATTCGTCGTCAAAGCGTTGGCGAACAATATGATTGTGACCAACAACAATCGAGTAGGGCGGGACATCTTTAGTGACGACTGATCGCGCACCAATCACGGCACCATCTCCAATCTTCACGCCCGGCATGATCATCGCTTCGCTACCAATCCACACGTCATTACCTACTACGGTATCACCTGCGCGTTCAAAGCCGCTTTGTACATCTTCTCCAAACACTTCAGGAGAAAATGGAAAGGTAGAAACCCAATCTACCCGATGGCCTTGATTGCCAGCCATCATAAAGGTCGCGCCAGAAGCGATTGAACAGAACTTGCCAATGATCAGTTTGTCCACTTCACCATAAGCGCCATCTTGCCACTCTTGTTGAGTAACGCTGTCGCCCATCAAATAACGAACCGATTGATCTTCAAATGTTTTACCGTGATAAAACCCCGAGTAATAACTGTAATCCCCCACCTCGATATTCGGGTTAGTGACATGGTCTTTGATCACTTGCCCTTTTAACCAAGTAACGAATGCGTTCATTCGTGATTCTCCGTTCCAATTTTAAGTTGTAAGTAGTGTAGAGCCTTTCTATTATTTCCAGTAGATTGTTTTTAGAGATTCATAATTACCATATGGAAATAAAGTGGTTAAGCTACGTGCCGATGTACATTGCTCTATGTGAAGAGAAGAGTATTGCTGGTGCGGCGAAAAAACTGCGTTGTTCAAACGCGCACGCGAGCCGTCAATTAAGGCAGTTGGAAGAGATTCTGTCAGTACAGTTGATTCAACGTACAACAAGGCAGTTTAATCTTACTTACGATGGGTTGCGTTTCTATCAACAAGTAAAGGGCTTGATGGAAGGGGCGGAGCAGATTAATGAACAAGTGATGGGAAGTGACCGAGTCGCTGGGCATTTGCGCATCGCGGCGTCGGCATCATTTGGCGCGGCGTTATTGAGCCGAGCATTGATCGAGTTTCGCCAACTATATCCGGAAGTGACGTTCGAAGTGATCTTTTCAGAAACGCCTTTGGATCTTATTGAGTCTGGCTTTGATGTGGCGTTTTTCTTCACGAACAATCCACCCGAGGGTTATATCGGTCACCATTTGCGCTCTTTACACTGTAAACCGTTCGCACATAAAGCGTACTTGTCCAACAAACCAAAAATAGCAATGCCGGAAGATCTTCATCTGCTTGACCATATTGTGTATCGCAATGAAGTGCTAAACCTCGATACGTGGCACTTTCATCATATCGAAACCAAGCAAAAAGTTTCGGTGGCTTTGCAAAGTGTACTCAGTTTTAATTTGGTTCAATCCATGCTTGAAGCCACTCTTGCGGGATGCGGCGTTGCAATGTTGGATGAATTCGCATTGGAGAAACTCAACGGTGAAGAGCGATCGCAACTCGTGCCGTTACTCCCTGAATGGCAAACCGAAGCGATCTTGCCGCTCTATATTCTTTATCCTAAACGTGAGCATTTACCAAAGCGAACGCAGGCGTTTATTGAGCATTTCAAACAGCAATCATTTTAAACTGATAGGTTGTCTTGAGCGTGTAGGTCTTTAATCTCTGCTGTGCCTTGAAAGTGTTGATTACAAGTGCGGCAGTAGAATTGAGGAGTTAACTCGTGATAGTGGTTACCGGTAAAACAGCGTGATACCAACACCATCAAACGGGCTGTTTTGCCGTTGATGTTTTCTGGTTGAGTATTGATGCGTTTCATCACGCGTTTGTGTTCAGTAGGTTTGTTGCAGTGTGAGCAGAATTTTACAGGCATAAGGCTCTCATATTGATTAAGCGTTTATTAATTGACGAGAGAGTACTTTGCTTAATGATGAAAAAGTAAACATGCATGTAATGATAATTGACAGCAATGCCTACTGGGGAATTCATAAAATGGCTAGTCATTGAAAAGAAGGAAGATTTCACTCCTCGACATTTTAAAGGCAGGAAAAATATCGAGGAGGAAATCTTAGCTAACTAAAACGAGTGTATGGACATTTACAGCTCGTAACGTAGCCCGAAGTGGTAGTAGCTTTCATCTGCATGTGCACCACCAAACGAGACTTCTTGTGCGTTGTCGTAACCACGCGAGCCATTACGGTCAACGTAACTGGTGTAGATAGAAGAGCGAGGGGTCAGTTTGTATTGCACTTCAACGGTTGTGTCTTTCAGTTCAAGCTCGTCACCATCGCTGTTTTCCAGAGAGCGGTAACCTGCACGTAGCGCCCATTTGTCATTTACACTGTAAACTGCGGTCAGCTCCATGACTTTATCGGTACTGGTTTCAGAGAAGTAACCTTCTAGCTCATCTTCTGAGTAAAGCGCACCTAACATCAAATCACCCAAGTAGTAACGCGTACCTGCACCCCAGAAGGTGTAATCGGTATCGTTGTTTTCACGCGCATCGCCTTTACTTTTTTGCATTGCGACTACTGGGGCTAATGTACCCAAATCGCCCATTTCAAGGGTGTAACGTAATGCGGCGTTGTAGCCGTAATCGAGTTCAGACGTGTTGTTACCTAGGATGTAAGCCACAGATGCATCAAAGTTGCCAATACGGTTCTGGTATTGCAGCGTACCGTCTTGACGGAAAACTTGTGTCGCGGTTTTATCCACTTTATTTGCTTGGCGCGCCATAGAAACGTCTGATGACGCGAACACATCACCAATGTCGGTGAACATGATCAATCCTGATGCAACACGGCCACCTGTGATTCGACCGTAATCTTGCGCATCAATACCGGCCCAAACGTAACGCGCTGTCAGAGAAGGCTTGTCGTTCACTTGGTTGGCGTATTCTGCTGCGCCTACTTGGTATTGCGCTTGGCCAATCACAGAAGCATGTTCGTTGATGGTTTGTGAGCCATTTAAACCAATACGACCATCAAACTCGCCGTTTGTGTCGCCATGCTCGTCATTCTTATTGGTGACGTTAAAGCCAAGACGTGAGTAAAGGTTTAAAACTGAACCGTCTTCTGCTTGATAAAGTTGAGCGGCCATCGCTGCGTTCGATGCCATTAAAGTAGGGAGAAGTAGAGTTAAAATGTGCTTTTTCATGTGAACGACCTTTTCGTTTCTATTGTTTTTAAGCACGACAAAGCCCCTTCCGAATAACGGAATAAAATCAATGTCGTGAGAAGTAGAGAGAGGGTGCGCCCTTGAAAGCTCAAGGACGCGAGCTAGTCCATTCCTATAGGGGTTAGAATGATTTAGCTTAAATCAACGTCTTTGCAGCCAAAGAAATAGGTAGCTAGGAAGCCGACAATGTAAGAGATAAGCAGTCCAACGATGAACACCATCATGCCAGCAAAGATGCCACTGTCTGATGTCATCAGAGGAATCGCAACGATACCTGATGGACCGAATACGGTATTAAGGCCAACAGGTAAACCAAGGTAAGAGACTAAGCCGATAAAGAAACCACCTGCAGCACCACCAATACAAGCGGTTACGAACGGTTTAACACGCGGTAGCGTCACGCCGTAAATCAGTGGCTCACCGATGCCAAGTAGACCTGGAATGATGGCACCTTTTACTTGTGTGCGTAGCAGCGCGTCTTTTTTAGCTTTGAAGTACAGCGCCATAGATGCACCCACTTGACCGCCACCCGCCATTGCTAGGATAGGAAACAGCGAGTTAAAGCCTTGTGCTTCCATCAGGGCAAAGTACACTGGCACAAAGCCTTGGTGGATACCAAATACCACGGAAATCAAGAATAAACCTGCCAGAATCGCTGCGCCTAATGGGTTGTCATTCAAGTTTAGGAACAACCAAGACATGCCCTTGAATAGCTCACCGCCGATTGGCATGATGATCAAGAAGGTGACCGCGCCCATGATCAAAAGAGTAACAACAGAAGTTAAGATCATGTCCAGATCGTCAGGCATATACTGACGCACTTTTTTCTCGACCTGAGCACCAACGATCGCTGCCATCAACACGCCAATAATGTTGCCCCGAGGATCAATCGCAAAGCCGAAGAACTCGTTCATTCCGGCGTAAATACCTGAGGTTGCATCTGGGTTGTAACCCAAAACAAATAGGGAGGCGAGTATGGCACCATTGACGCCGGAGCCACCAAACGCTTGCTGTGCGTTATAGCCAATCAAAATACTTAAGAAAGCGAACAAACCTTTGCCGAACACTTTCATGTAGGCGATCAGGTCAACCATAAACTGGCTTGGCGTTTGGTCGAGCACGAAGATTTGTTCCAATAACGTGGCAAAGCCGAGCAGCAAACCCGCAGCAATAAAGCCGGGAATCAGTGGTGTAAATATGGTGGCAAACTTACTCAGAAAACGCTGAACCGCACTGGTTTGCTTACTCTTCATCTGTTTTTTCTGCTCTGCAGCGACAGCAGAAAGATCCTGTTGTGGTGCGTCAGGCTCTTCGCTGTCACCAGAGATTAAGCTGTCGATCAACTTATTCATCATATCGGCGGCTTGCTGAGCTTTACCGGGACCAAGAATGATCTGGAATTGCTCGTCGCTTTCTACCACACCCATTACGCCGGGAATTTGTTTAATGACGGATTGGTCCGCCAAGCTGTTATTCGCGAGAGATAAACGCAAACGCGTCATACAGTTACCGCATTTACTTACGTTGTTACTGCCACCCACTGCGGCGAGCAATTGCGATACTGTGTTAGAGGTAATTTTGGCCATAGGGACTATCCTTCAGGACTAGGGCTATTTAGTTATTATTTAGTGCTGCACGAATAAAACCGTTGTGCTCGGCGAGGCGAGACTTGGCTTGCTCTGCATCCAAATCAGCTAGAATCATTAAAATTGCGGTCTTACAGTGACGTTCACACGCTTCAAGGGCTTTTTCTACTTCTTCTTTTGGTGCACCGGTTGCTTCAACTACGATGTTGGTTTGACGCTGAATCAGCTTGGCGTTGGTGGCTTCTACATCCACCATTAAATTGCCAAACACTTTACCGCTGCGAATCATTGCGCCAGAAGTCAGCATGTTCAGCACCAATTTTTGTGCTGTGCCCGCTTTCATGCGTGAAGAGCCGGTGACGACTTCTGCGCCCACTACCGGAAGAATCGCGATGTCTGCGGCTTCTGCCATTGCGCATGCTGGGTTACAAGCGATTGATGCCGTTGTAGCACCGACAGATTTTGCGTACTCTAAACCACCTAAAACATAAGGCGTACGGCCGCTGGCGGCGATGCCAACCACAACATCATGTTGAGTCAGATTCAGCGTCTTTAAATCGTCTTGGCCCATTTGAGCGTTGTCTTCTGCGTTTTCTACCGCTTTCAAAATCGCTTGATGACCACCAGCAATTAAACCGATAACCATATCTGGGTGTGTGCCATAGGTTGGAGGACATTCACTCGCATCAAGAATACCAAGGCGGCCAGATGTACCTGCGCCCATGTAAATCAGACGGCCACCATTGGCGAACGCTGCAGTAATGACATCGACGGTTTGCGCGATTTGTGGCAATACTGCTTGTACTGCTATAGCGACTTTCTGATCTTCTTGGTTGATGACTTGCAGCATCTCGATGGTAGAAAGCGTATCGATCTCTGCGCTCGCTGGATTGCGGCTTTCTGTCACCAATCGGCTTAAATCAATTTTCATGTTCTGTGTACTCTTGTAAATGTTCAATCTGAGGGCGATTCTATGGAATAAAATATTCAATTTAGGTGATAAAAATCACACTTGAGGTTATTCTTTGTTCAGTGAAAGTTTGGAATAATGGCTGGAAATACTGACGCAATATCTTACGTAGATATAAGGGTTGTTAAGTTAATCAGTCAGTTAAAGAAAAGTGCGATTATTTCTGTTTTGGAATAATTTATTTAAAGTTTTTGGAATTTTGTCGTGTCCGTTATCAATAAAATCGTCGCAAGACGTACTCAGCTCTCTCACAGTGGTCGTCTGGTTGGCGATTGGATTGTCGAAAATGCAGAAAAAGCCGCGCAATTGACCAGTCAAGAGCTTGCTGAACAAGTGCAAGTGAGCCAGTCGAGCATTGTTAAATTCACCCAGAGGATTGGCTATAAAGGCTATAGCGAGTTCAAACTGGCGTTGAACGAAGATATTGGCCGCAAACAAGCGATGCAATCTACGCCACTCCACAGTGATATTTTGGCGGATGACCCGATTGCGGTTATTTCGCAAAAACTGGTTAAAGCGAAAGCCGACGCTATGTTTCAGACGACCAATGCACTCTCTTATGAGGCATGTCATCAAGCGGTGAAGTGGTTAAGTGAAGCGCGCCGTGTGCAAGTGGTGGGCATTGGCGGCTCTGCGCTAACGGCAAAAGATTTGAGTTTTAAGCTGCTTAAGCTTGGGATTACCGCGCTATCAGAACAAGACAGTCACGTACAAATTGCAGTTGCGCGTACGCTTTCTTCAGAGGATGTGCAGATCGCGATTTCTTTTTCAGGAGAACGAAAAGAGATTCTAGTGGCTGCGGAAGCAGCGAAAGAGCAGGGAGCAAAGGTGATTGCTTTGTCAGCTCCGGGGAGAAGCCGCTTGAGAGACATTGCCGATATCACGTTTGATACCATCGCCAATGAAACAGAGCATCGCAGCTCTTCCATTGCTTCGCGCACAGCACAAAACGTGATTACGGATCTGTTGTTTATTATTTTGGTACAACAAAGAGACGAAAGCGCACGTCAGTTGATCAGTGACATCAGCACCGATATCAAGCAGATCCTTACTTGATAGCCTCTAAAAAGATCCGGATGTTTAAATAGCAAGATCGTGTTGCAGCAGCGCAATAAACGCATCTAAGTGTTCTTCAATCGTCAGATCCGCCGAGATCGGGGGCAATTCGACAGTAATGCATGGCAATTGACGTTCATTACACCACGTTCCGAAAGACCCTGGCGTTTCGTAATCAACATCGTCAACGATGGGTAGATTGAATTGCTTGCCGAGCCATTTGGCCAAATCAGAATGAGCAGGGTCGTCGACAAACGCTAATGGTTCATGAAACGAGACCACAAATTTTGGTCTGCGCAGTTCAATCAAACTAATTAGTGCTTCAACTTCTGGCTCTAACTGTTCTTTGCTGCCTGTTTTTACTTTCACGTCTCGAACAGGTGTATGCG
This sequence comes from Vibrio sp. 10N.222.52.B12, assembly GCF_002875385.1. Lineage (NCBI taxonomy): Bacteria > Pseudomonadati > Pseudomonadota > Gammaproteobacteria > Vibrionales > Vibrionaceae > Vibrio > Vibrio sp. 10N.222.52.B12. Next base: position 7,256 of record NZ_MDAW01000135.1, read on the forward strand.
AGCTCCAGCGATAGACTGTGCCGTGCTCTGTCCAATTCTGCGTAGGAAACGCACGGTTTAGATCGACTTGATTGGCGTTGGCTCGCGTCCCCAGTTGGTTTGCGTCTGGGTTCATCGATAAAATTACATCGTGCTTCAGACACTCCGTTGGCAAGCTTCTTAACGCGCACGACAATCCGGCGATTGAGGCTGTCTCATCACCGTGTGTTCCAGCGAGAATAAGGCCTCGCGAGTCATTTTCTACTTGTGCTGGGAAGTACAACAACGGCGCACCTAGTACCGATCTTCCATATGATGTTGGCGTAATTAAAAATGCCGCTCTTTCCGTTCTTGGAATTAGACTCACCGTAATCTCCTGATTGTTCGAGTAGTATCTATTCATCACTCAAGCTATATATAACTCATGTTACAGCCGTTGAACTTAGCATCTTGAGATTACTCGGATATAAACTGAACACTTAAAGTTCGTCAATGCTTGTATGATGATTTGTGGTACTTGCTTCAAAAGACGTGTTAGGAGAACAAAAATCGATATGGAATTTAAAAAACACTCAACAGCCTTACTAATATCCTCTCTATTGACCCCATTTATATCCGCTTCTGCTTTAGCTGACTCTTTACCTGATGGTGTGCAACTCGCGCCGGAACAACATCTAGTGCGAGCAAACGACGCCGAAGCGGCAACGCTAGACCCTGCAAAAGCCGAAGGCTTACCAGAGATGCACGTGATTCGTGATTTGTTTGAGGGATTAGTCATTCAAGACCGAGATGGCAATATCGTTCCTGGTGTTGCGGAATCTTGGCAAACCGAAGACAACCAAACCTTTGTGTTCCAGCTGCGTAAAGACGCCAAATGGTCGAACGGCGATCCTGTAACAGCGAATGATTTTGTCTATTCACTGCGTCGTGCGGTGGATCCGAAAACTGCTTCTCCCAATGTTTGGTATCTCAAACTCACTAAGATCAAAAACATCGCCGACGTAGCAGAAGGCAAAAAGCCACTGGATGATCTTGGTATCACCGCCGTCGATAAACATACTCTGCGCTTCGAACTTGATAGTAAGGTGCCGTACTTTGTCGCAATGACAGGCCACACTTCGATGATGCCGGTACACAAAGCAACGGTTGAGAACAGCGAAAAGCCGTGGAGTGACCCACAGCAGTTTGTTGGCAACGGTGCATTTGTTCTGGATAAATGGGTGGTGAATGAACGCATTGAACTGAAAAAGAACCCAAACTACTGGGATAGTGCGGATACTCATCTCACAGAGGCGACATACATTCCGTTTGAGAACCAAAATGCATCGATCAATCGTTATGCGGTGGGCGAAGTGGACATCACCTCGGATGTACCAACCCACATGGCGCAAAAGCTGAAGAAGGATTACGAGCAAGCGTATACCGCGGTTCCGCTACTTTGTACTTACTACTACGCGTTTAATACTACGCGCCCTCCGTTCGATGATGAACGAGTTCGTAAAGCTGTGTCTTATTCGATGATGCGTGATGTGATCACGAATGGTGTCACACAAGTGGGTAATCTGCCTGCTTATACGTTTGCACACCAGTACACGGCTGGCTTTGATGCGACTCAGCCAGAATACAGCACATGGACGCAAAAACAGCGTGATGAAAAGGCGCGTGAATTGCTGAAAGAAGCGGGATACGGTGATGGTAAGTCTCTGGATTTCAAATTGCTGTACAACACCAGTGAATCGAACAAAGCGATTGCAGTGGCGATTGCTTCTATGTTGAAGAACAACTTGGGCGCGAAAGTCGAATTAGAAAACCAAGAGTGGAAGTCTTATCTCGTTGCTCGCAAGCAAGGCGATTTCGATGTGATGCGTGCCTCGTGGTGCGGAGATTACAACGAAGCTTCGACCTTCTTGAGTCTGTTACGTTCTGGTTCGTCAGGTAACTTTGCTCGTTACAGCAGTGAAGCCTACGACAATGCGATGAACGGTGCATTGGCGGCAACCGATGAGAAAGCGCGTCAAGGTTTCTATGACCAAGCCGAGCAATTGTTGGCGGCAGATATGCCAATCGCACCGATTTACTACTACATGCAAGCGCGTTTGGTTCGCCCTACGGTTGGCGGTTTTGCCAAGAACAACGTAGAGGGTCGTATCTACTCGAAAGACCTCTACATCAAGAAGTAGTGCTCAAAACAAGCGATAAATACGAAGCCCCGAAGATGTATCTTGCGGGGCTTATTTTTATTGCTAGCGAGTGGAGAGCTTATTCACGAGCATCGCCACTCGTTTGCCAAGATACTCTGCTGTTGCAACATCTGAGGCATGCAACTGACCATCTTCACCGCCTTGAGCAACAATGCCACCTTGTACGCCATATCGGTTCAGATTTTGCTCGCCAGAATTGCTGATCTTATCCAATCCGACCCACATCATGCCATGCTGACTAGCGAGCGTTTGTAGATACTGCAACGTCATTGACTGATCGCCATTCATTGCCCCACCACTAGTAAAGCCAGCCGCGATTTTGCCCGCCCATTTTTGGTAATACCAAGTTTCACTGCTTGCATCTGCAAATGCTTTAAACTGCGCTGCTACGCCGCCCATATAGGTCGGTGAGCCAAAGATAATCGCATCGCACTCAGCAAGTTCATCCATTAGGCTAGGGTTCACAAAACGTCCCTCAATAATCTCACTGCCTTCAATACGGTGAGAGAGAATTTCAAATCCACCTTGTTGCTCAATGCCTTGTTGTTCAACGCCAGCGGCAATCGCGCGAGCTAGCTGGCCTGTAACGTCGGTTTTAGAGAAATAAATAATCGCAATTTTGGACACAATGGTTCCTTTTTCATTGTTGATTTTGAATCGTGCGAATAAGGCTAAAACCTAAAGCGTAGTTGAGGTCAAGAGATGGTTTGAAATGAGTGAACTAAATGTTTGCTGATTGATTTAAGGAACAGTTTCAGTCCTTACTGGAGGAAAATTCCAAAACGATGCAGTAAGCGCTGCATTTTCTGGGATATTGAATGATGGCATTAAAGGATTTAGTGGTGATGGTTTAGGGAATCAAAAGGATATTCGTGGTTTGCCAAGAACAGCAAGTTCACAAGTAATTGGCCCTGAAGGTTATTAGCAAGAAAGAGGTGGTGCAATGTATGAGGCAGGACAACTTACGCAATATAGTGGAGTGAGGCAATGTAATTCGGGCTACATGGTTGTTTGTACTTTGGTTGGTTATCATAATCCTGACAAAATTGGTTCTGAAGCAGTTATTGATATTCCTGATTTAAGTGAATCGGCTGAAGTGTTAAGCTTCACATATGAAGTTACGAATAATAATAGAACTAGAGTGATCACAAAATTCGTAGTTGAAAGTAACAGAATCTCTGAGGCTATAAATAATATATCTAAGCTAGATGATGTAATTAATTACTGTAAATCAGAATGCAATAACAGGGAGTTTAATTTTGAACATAAATAGAAAGTTTTTTTGGATTCTTATTATTCTATTTAGTAGGTTTTCATATAGTAATGATCTTTATCTGGATATTTTTAGTGAAGTCCTCAACACTACAAGCTATGATGTATACGATAACCTTGAAAAAATAAAGTATAAAGATGAGTGTAGTTATCACTATATTAAAGGAATGTTTTATTATCGAGGTATCGTTTTTGAACAAAAACTCGATAAGGCCTTGTTAAACTTGGAAGTTGCTGGGGATTGCGGTAATAAATACGCCATAAGACAGCTTGTGGCACATTTCTCAGAGGAGAAGTTTTTTTCTGAAGATAGTTTGACGCATTGGTATAAGAAAGGAGATGAATATAACGATCCAATAACTTCAGCAAATTATGCTTACTTTCTATACTATAATAAAGAAAATTATGATCACGGTGAAGTTATTAGGTTATTGGAAAAAATTCTGGAGTACAAAAATGCTGCCCCAACTTTTCCTCTATATATAATGAGCCAGGTGTACTTAAAAGAAAATAATGAATGTAAGGCTATGAAATATTTGGAAAAGTCTATAGAGAATGGTGGAGTCGGGTATATAGATGAGTATATCTCCTTGAAAAAGAAGAACACATGTAAGTGATGTTTTTCATTGTCTAAATCAGTTGATTTACGTTCATTACTTTTTCAATGTTGAGTTATAGGAATTTTATTGCTGAAGTACTGGTATTCACGCATATGATAATAATTTTTTTGAAGGTTGGCCTGTTTTAAGACGAATCAAAATTAAACAGGCATCCTAAAGACAGATAACCTTTCATCACAAACAAAAAGCCGATGTAGATACATCGGCTTTTTAGTGGATTATTTCTTTCTGCGGGTATAAATGCGGGAGGTGGTTTTTGGCTCCTCTGGCTTGGCTTTTTCTTTTGCCAGTTTTAAGACCGCTTTTTGAAGCATCAAGTTGTTCGGGTAAGTGATTAGGTTGCCGTTGTCGTGCTTGATCAACACATGGAACATACGAATTTCCTGAATCTCACCACTGATGTCTTCGTCTTTATCTACCACTTTAATTCGGTCACCGACACGGTATGGGAAGACAAAGAAAATCAGAAAGCTTGCTGTAATGTTACTAAGAATCGACCATTGCGCGATGAAAGCCACACCTAATACTGCGAAAATCGATGATAGGAACAGCGACACATCGCCATAGCCAATACCAGTAACGATCGCGAAAATCGACACAAACACGAACAAAAAAGCGACGTTGAAGCAACGCTGTATAAAGCTCAGGCGTGCTTTTTTAACCCCTTTGGATTCTGCTAAATTCAGAATGGCACGGTTAGCGATTTTCTTCAGTACACGATAAGCAATCAGAATGATGACGCCCATCAACACTTTATAGCCAATAGAGCCAGCCGTGAAATACTGGCTGATTTGCTCTAGATGCATCCAATGATTCATTTCTTCAACTCGAGAATATTAAGAAGGCGCGTGTTATAGCCGATTTTGTCTCTCAAGTAATTATAAATTTCGTTTCCGCATGAGATTTGTTTTGAACAAATTTTGAGCTATATCTCAGTTCCGAATTGAGAAGAGACGAACTCTGATATCTGGTGTGTTGGCTGCTGCTAATCTAGAAACGGAGCTTACGATCGTTATGGAAAATGGTAGGGATGCGATGGAAGAAGATGAAAGGGCAATCATGGGATTAGTGGTTATTGTTGGCTTTGTGCTGCTTTGGATATTTCTCGAAGAGTTTGGATACTTTGGATTACTGACTATCAATAAATAAGCCCCGAGAAACACTGGGTTCAACGGGGCTTTGATTTTCATTTTGTGCGGTTTAGCATTAGCTGACGGCGCGAACTTTACCTTGCTTCAAGTCGTTCAGTACTTGTGCTTTCGGACCATCAGCAATCACGCTGCCTTTTTCCATCACTATTACGCGATCAACAATATCGAGCATTGAAGTTTTGTGAGTAATCAAAATCAGCGTTTCGCTCGGTTTTAGCTGTGCTAACTGATGTTTGATGTGCATTTCTGAACGGTTATCCATTGCACTGGTTGGTTCATCCATTAAGAGCACTGGAGGACGCCCCAAGAACGCTCGCGCAATTGTCACAGCTTGACGTTGACCACCAGATAACATGCCGCCACCTTCGCCCACTTGACGCTCTAGACCCGCTGGATCTGATTGAGTAAAGGCGGTGACACCCGCACGGTTTGCGGCGTCTAATACGTCGCGGTCATCGGTGAGCGGACGACCTAGGGTAATATTGTCGCGAATAGAACCGAAGAACAGATTCGAATCTTGCGGTACACAGCCAATATTGCGTCGTACGTCCACATGGTGAAGCTGTTCGATGTCTGTGTCATCAATACGCACGTGACCCTCTGTCGGTTTGTACAGGCCCATTATCAGGCGTTCTAACGTGGTTTTACCTGAACCAATACGACCGATGATTGCGACTTTTTCACCTGGATCAATCGTTAGGCTTAAATCACGAATCGATGCCACTGGCGCATCTGGGTAATGGAAGGTCACTCGGTCAATCTCAATCTTACCTTGAACGATAGGACGATGAATGTAGCGTTTACCTTCTTCTTGCTCGTCTGGCAATTCCATCACTTGATTAATGATGGTCATTGAGGACTTAGCTTGGTTGTAGCGTGTAGACAACAATGAAAGCTGAACCATTGGACCAATTGCACGACCACTTAGCATGGTTGCTGCAATCAAGCCACCCATCGTCAAATCGCCGTTTGAGATGAGATAAACACCCAGAATGATCATGCCGACGTTACTACTTTGTTGAACAAAGCCCGCTGCGTTTTGAATGCTGTCGGTAATACGACGGCTCTTGATGTTCCAGTTTGCCATGTGTGCAACGGCTTCTTCCCAACGGTATTGGAATTGGCTTTGTGCACTCAGCATTTTCACGGTTTCTAGGCCGGAAAGGCTTTCAATCAGGTTGGCGTATTTCTGCGAAGCAAGGCGAGAACCTTCTTCAATTGAGCGGCGCAGTGGACCTTGAATCAACGCCGAGTGAATCATCAGAATCACCACACCAATCATTGGCACGTAAACCAGATCGCCCGCCATCAGCCAGATGATGACTAGGAACAAAATCGCGAAAGGTAAGTCGATCAGAGCACTCACGGTTGCAGAGGTGAAGAATTCACGAATCGATTCGAACTCTTGTAAGTGGCGAGCAAACGCACCCACTGAAGGTGGTTTGGACTCCATTCGGATGCCCATCACTTTGCTGAAAAGCTTTGAAGAAATCAGGATGTCGGATTTCTTACCCGCAACATCAATAAAGTAGTTACGCAGTGATTTGAGCAAGAAATCAAATAAGAACACTACGAAGATACCGCTTGCTAGTACCCACAGGGTTTCAAACGCGAGGTTAGGGACTACTTTGTCGTACACCAAGCGAGTGAACATTGGTGCAGCAATGGCGAAGATATTGATGAGGATAGAAGCGATAAGTACATCGCGGTAGATGCGTTTAGACTGCCATAAGGTTGACCAGAACCAGTGGCCTTCTTTGGTTTTGAGCACTTCGGGAGAGCGCTCATCATATCGAAATTGTTTTTTAACTAAAAAGTAGCGACCAGTGTACTGCGCAAGTAGTTCTTCTAGAGGGATGGAGATGGGCACCAAACCGCTTTCTAGGGTGGTGATCTCTGCTTCTTGTGTCTCCAAATTAATACTATTGAGAACGCAAGAGTCGCCACCTTTAAGAAGTAAGATAGCCGGCAGAATTAGGCTTGAGATTTTGTCTAATTCTGCACGGTTTTCCTTGGCAACCAATCCGGCCCTTTCCGCCGCTCTCGGTAGCAGAAACGGTGTGAGCTTACCCTCAGAGAGTGGAAGCCCATTAATTAGCGCTTCCGGAGAGTTGGCTAAACCGTAATAACGGCTAACGTAAATCAGCGAGTTCAGTAAAGGGTCTTTCATCCTTGGTATACCTTTTCTTTATTCCTTGTCGACGATGAAACCTTGGAAGACCTCGACGAAGTGCTCGGTGAGGAAGTCCAACTGAATCTGCGTTTCTACACGTGATGCAATCGTCGTGATGCCCAAGTTGTGAGCGGTTCGCGAGATCGAAGTCAGCGTGAATTTCTGTTTTTCGTCATGCAAGTTGTGCGTGAACAGGTAATCCAGTTTTACGTAATTCGGGCGGAACTCCTGAATGTACTCAAGTGACTGGAAGTTACGACCATAGTTATCAACACCGAATTCTGCACCTGACTGACGAATGGCATTACACAGTAGTGCTGTATGGTGTGGATGGTCGATGAAACACGCTTCTGGAACCTCAAAGTGCAGCATTGGCGCAACTTTCGAGTGCTTCTCTAGCATGCTGGTGGTCCAGCGAATGAACGAAGGTTGCGACAGACTGCTTTGTGCAATGTTGATGGCAACAGGTTCGTTCAACTCACCGCTTTCTAGCATTTTAATCATCGACTCAATGACGTATTGGTCGAAGATGTTGGTGGCATCAAGCTGCTCTAAAGCAAACAGGTATTGGTTGGCACGGAAGGTCTCGCCATCTTTTTCGATACTAGAGAACACCTCGTTGTGGAATACCTTGCCCCATGTGTTTTTCGCAGATTGAAAACGGAATTTAATCCAATCACCGTGAATCGCTTCTTCAACCAGCGCTTTCCATTGCTGCTTACCCATTAGGTTAGAAGAGTTTTCACCACCCACGAAGCCGTAAGCTCTGTCTGGTTGTGCTTTTGCTTTCGATAGTGCGTTATCCACCATAGAAAGCACTTCTGAGCGTGTTTTCTGATCTTTACTGTGTGCCACGCCGAGCGAAGCTTTTGGTTTAGCAAGACCGGTTGGGTCTGTGTTCAGACCATTCACACAGTTGACGATGCTATCCGCTAGGATGCGCAGTTCGCTTTCATCCATGTGTGGGAATAACAGACCGAATTCGTCGCTTGATAGACGAGCAATGGTTGCTCCTGGTACATCGATGGTGTTTTTAAGACGTTGAGACAACTCTTTCACGTGGGCATCAGCGCGTTGGTAGTCTTTCGTTTCGTAGATGTCACCAATGTACTCTGCATGGAGTAGCGCGATACCCCCTTGCGTTTGTTCTGCCAACCATTGGTCAACTTGGTTGATGTAGAACGAGCGGTTACCCAGTTTGGAGATCGGATCTAGGTAAGCTTGTGCACGTAGACGCTGCGCTTCTTTCGCTTGTTCTTTGAATGACAGTTCAATCTGAGCCGACATCATATTGATACCGTCTACGACTGCAATGAGGTCTTTGGTCTTTGGACGAGCAAGCGGGTCACCAAATTGGTTGTTGGCGATTTCGTGCATTTTCTTAACGATGGCTGCTAAAGGTTTGAGTGAGCGACGTAGGATGTAAGAAATCGCGACTAAACCCGCTAGGAAGATAACGCCAAATGCCGATAGCAGGCGAATAAAGCCTTGCCACAACTGTTCGTAAGCAGCACCTGGGTGGCTGATGATTTCTACTTCAGCCAGTTGCATCCAACCACTGGTTACGACGCGTTTATCGTGAATCGCTTTAAATAGATTCAGGTCGATAAACCACTGTGGGACATGGCTTGGCTTTACTGGGTACGAGCGCACGATCTGGTAATCCGAATCTAACGCGGTGAGACGTACGACAGAATAAGTACTGCCGTCAAACAACGCATTAATCACGGACTCGACTGCCACCTTATCTTTATCTTTTAGATACGGTGCCAATGCTAAACCAACGGTGTTAATGGTGTTGTTGACCTCTGAACGTTGCTGCTGCTCTAAGCTGTCTCGAGTAGTGTTGAATTGGATTACGAATACTGATGCCATCAAAAGTAAAAAGACCGTAACCATTCCCACTACAAGCTTCTTATATAGGGTCATGTTTTTCACTCGTCATAGTTAATTTTAGGTTTCTTTAACTGCAACTTACGTTCGCGCGAGCGTAAGTCATTCCAAAGACTCAAACGTGAGGCTTTTCCTGCTAACTCTCCAGTGCCAGCAGAAGACTTCATTAGCCATAGGTTTGAACCATTAAAACTGTAAATTGGTAGCAAGTCGCTACGTTTGGAGGCTCGAACAATGTCTGGGTTGATATTGTCGAGAATGAGCGGCTCAGAGCTTGGGGTCGGGTAGTAAGCCAATACCATGTGGAATTGATCCAGTTCGATGGCTTTAACATAGATCAAGCGCATCTTAGAATCGGGTATGCCTAGCTCCAGCAGTGAGAAGTACTTAGCAATGGTGAAATCTTCACAATCGCCCGCATTACTGCCCAAAAATTCGAGCGGTGTTGCCCAGTAGTCTTTCTTTCCCCAAAGTTTGATGTCGTCAACGAAGTAAAGTTGGTTGAAAAAGTCGTTAACACCTGCAAGCTTCTCATGAGTCTCCAGTGTTTTAAAAAAGTCGATGTTTTCCCGCCATGTTTTCACGCGCATTCCTGCTCGCTCACCATAAACTGAAGTGACCGTATCGACCCATCGCTGTTCCTTGCTGTTGAGCGCCCCAATTTGGAACGAAAAACAACTGATGCTGATTAATAATGTAACTTTACGCTTCAATTTGGGTGGCATATTCGACTCACATCACAAGTGTACCTTTGAAATGCGTTCGTGGGTGAGAAAAGTGCTTTTTATTTAACCACTTGTCGTCACTTAAGAACACATTATTTGTACCTTGCAGATACTTACTCCTTCAGTGCGTTGGTTTTGGCGCTCAAAATCGGTTTAAGCAAGTATTCCAAAACGGTTCGTTTCCCTGTGATGATATCGACCGATGCTGTCATTCCGGGAATGATTGGTAAGTCAGCATCCTGTCCAAAATTGGTTTTATCGGTACGGACTCGAACAATGTAGAAGCTGTTGCCTTCTTCATCTTGTGTGGTGTCCGCACTGATGTGTTCTAGTTCACCTTCTAGACCGCCATATTTGGTGAAATCATACGCGGTAAACTTCACGATGGCGTGAAGGTCTGGACGCAAGAAAGCGATGTCTTTTGGGGCTATCTTTGCTTCGACCAATAAAGTGTCTTCGGTTGGAACGATTTCAACAATGTCCATACCTGGCTGAATAACACCACCAACGGTGTTCACGTTGAGAGTTTTGATGGTGCCGGTTACTGGAGAAACCACCACGGTGCGGTTTACTCGGTCTTCTAGGCCTACCGCGGATTCTACGAGTGCGGACAGTTGGTCTTGAGTGCTATTGAGCTTTTCTTGTTGTTCAGAGCGGAATTTCAATGCCACATCAATACGGTTAAGCATGGATTCTCGTATCGCAGAACGAAGCACTGGAATTTTCAGTTCGCTAGAGGTCATCTCCCGGCGAGTATCGTTTACTTGGCGTTGAAGTTTGAGTAGCTCAATACGAGGTACGACACCTTCGTCTGCCAGTGGCTTCGTGATGTCTAGCTCTTTCTTCGCGAATCGGTAGCTTTGGCGCAAGTTGTTAACTCGAGCCCTAATTTCAACCAAATCTTGTTGTTTCTGCTTAACTTGCTGATCGATAACTGACAGCTGGTTGCGTAAGTTGTCGAGATCTTCGCGGTACTCTGCTTTTTGGCGTTGGGTGAGGCGAGGTTGGTTCTCTTCAAGTGTCGGTGGGAACGTCAATTTACCGTAATCGAGTAAGACACTTTGTTCCCAGTCTTTGTCTTCAAAATCACGGTTCACTTCTACACTGCTGATGGAGGCTGAAAGCTGCAACACCGAGGCCGTTAAGTTCGCTACTTGTTGTTCACGTTCTCGAAAGTCTGAGCGAAATCGCGTGTCATCAATCAGCAACAGCTGCTGGCCTTTCTCTACTTGTTCGCCTTCTTTTACTAAGATCTCTTTGACCAAGCCGCCTTCAAGGTTTTGTACCACTTGGATTTGAGAAGAAGGAATGACTTTGCCTTGACCAACCGTCACCTTGTCGATTTGCGCCCAAGATGCCCAGCCAATAGCAGCAACAAAAAACAACACCATAACCCACAACATAAGGCGGGCACTACTCGGCGTGTTCAGGAGCAAAGCAGCGGTTTTATCGTCAACAAAATCCAACTCGTCGTTGCTTAGCTTGTTGTAGTTGTCTCGGCTCATCACATTCCTTGTTTTATAAAGACGGTTTATCTTTTTGATCTTATTATTATTAACCGACCATGTCAGCATGCTCGGTTAATAAAAATGTGTGAAAGGGGTAGATGGCCCCTCTTTTACAGTGCCTTGAACTTTGTTTTATCCAACTGATGTCGTTTTAGTTTGTCATACAAGGTTTTTCGCGACACCTGTAATTCTAGTTGAACCTCTTTGAGTCTGCCTCTATGTCGTTGTAGTGCATCGAACAATAAGCAATATTCAAAGTGTTCTGTGCGTTGAGTCATACTTTGGATTTCAATGCTCTTTTCACTGTTCCAGTCTTCCATGCGAAACGCATCTGGTTTGAGGGCGCGCAATTCCGCAAACTGCCTCAATTGTTTGATGTTTTCTGGCCAAGCCAGTTCTGTTATTCGTTTTACTTCTGCCAAACTGATTTGTGGTGGTTGCAACTGATAACGACTGGCAGCATGGCGAACAAAATGTTTATACAGCGGGCCTATGTCTTCTTTGCGCTCGTCCAAGCTCGGCATGCGAATCAACTTAGCCAATGTCTCGACTCCTTGCACTACTTTGTTTGCGGCCCCAAACACGCGTTGTAAGCTTGGGTGCTTAAACAGGCATTGCCATTGTGGTAATGAGATGTGTTCGGCACTGTGAAGATACAAACTGCAATGTGGCCTCCCTTGTGACAAATGATAAATCGCTTTGTCGAACGCATCCGAGCTTAATTCATACAAATCTTCACCAGACGCGACGATCATTTCACTGTCTGACGTGGCATGAATATCGTGGGCAAATTGCGCAGCGAGTCTTCGTCCTGTGCCATCTTCGCCAAAAAAGATCAGTGGCTGGTGGAGTGAGGCGCTGATTAAGGTTCGGCGAATATCGACCATAACTTGGCTATGACCAATCATTTTTGGTCCCACGTGCGTTTGCATATCGAGCTCTTTTTTCAACCAGACGTTTTCTTGCAATAGAGTCAGTTTGTCACTGGCGTTATTCAGTGATTTTAACAGTTGCTCTGTCGAGAATGGCTTTTCGAGAAAGTCATATGCGCCACTTTTCATCGCCTCTACCGCTGTTTTTACATCACCGTGGCCAGTGAGAACAATAAACTGAAAGTGATTGTTTTTGCTCAGCAGCGTGCGCATAAACTCTAAGCCGTTCATCACTGGCATATGGATATCGGTAATGATCAAGGCTGGTGTGTGCGGGTCGATAACGCGTAGTGCTTCGACTGCATTGGGAAAACAGGTTATTTCGATATCTTCAATTAAAAGCGCTTGTGATACAGCATCACGAATATGCGGTTCATCATCGACAAAGAAAACGGGATTATGCATAGGTGTTTTCCCCTAAGGAAGGTGTTGTAGCGAGTGGAACCGTGATAACAAAAGTCATGCCGTTTACTTTTTGTGTTTGAGCGTCTAGATGTTGGTAAGCGCTCAAAGCACCTTGGTAGCTCTCTAAAATACGTTTTGAAATGGTTAACCCTAAGCCCAATCCCTCGGGCTTGGTAGTGAAGAATGGGTCGAAGACTTTTGCTAAGGCACTCTCGGACATGCCCGGGCCGTTGTCGGAAACTAAAATATCGCAGTGAGTTTCTTCGCATTGCACGGCAATCGAAATTTGTGGATCAATGCAGTAGCTATCCATGGCTTGCGCCGCATTATGAAAGAGGTTAATCAGCACTTGCTCAAGCTCAACGCTGTGAATCGCTAACCTCACGTTATATTCGATAGTTGGCACTTTTAATGTTACGCCTTGCTTGATCAGCTTGTTACTCAAAATTCGCGTGGCGTTGTGTACAGCATCATGCAGGATGGCGACTTCGCTGTGTTGGTTGCTGTCGGTTTTGCGTGTAAAGACTTTTAAACGAGCAATGACTTCGGCAATCGTGTTGTTGAGTGACAGCATCTTATCCAAATTGCTTGCCACCATAGGGTAACGCTCCTTTGCCATCAAACGTTGTGAGTTTTCGGTGTAGGTTCGCAGCGCGGCAAGCGGCTGGTTAATTTCGTGATTGATGCTGGCGGACAGCTCCCCAAGCAGTGCGAGTTTGGCGGCTTGCGTCAACTCTTGTTGAGTTTGCTTGAGTTCTTGCTGACTCTTCTCATATTGATGCACGGTTTGCTGCAATTTGTGGTTGGCTTGGCTGAGGACCAACGTTCTTTCCGAGACTTTTTCTTCCAAGTTCGCGTTCACATTCGCGAGGCGTGCTTTGTTGACCAGCATTTGGAACCAAGCCAAAGCAATTAAACCAACCAAGGCATACAACAGCAGATAAATGACATCGGCTTGAAGAACGGCGGTGAGAACTTTTTGCTGGCTGATCAGTGCTACAACACGAAAGCCTTTTTCAAACAACTGGGTCGCGTATGCTAGATAGTTTGAAGAGAGTAGAAGTTGATTGTTTTCAAACTGCGTCGCACCACTTTTTCCGGTTAACTCACCACGATATTCTGGTAGGGAGTGGCCGTATTGTTGGGTTTGACTGAGTTCATGTTTTGCTGCTTCGGAAAGTGGAAACAATGCGCGATAACGCCAATCCGGTAGATTACTCATGAAAACGACGTCATGCACGCCTGTGACGAGTAAATCTCCATCGTCTTGAACCAACCTTTGTTCAAGTTGTTCTAAGTTGACTTTAACCGTAATCACTCCCGCGACTTTGTCATCAACCCAAAGCGGAGATGAGAAGAAATAGCCCCGCTTATTAGAGCGAACGCCTAATCCAACGTATTGGGCTTTCTCGCCATTGAGCGCGTTCTGAAAATAAGGGCGAAAGGCAAAGTTAGAGCCCACAAAACTGTCGTCTTGCTGGTAATTACTTGATGCGATTACTAAGCCCGTTTTGTCGTGGACATAGATGGTATCGGCCAAGCTTTGTGTGAGCCATTCCGCCAACAAACGGTTAAGTGCATCAGACGGTTTTCCGATTTTTATAGCGTCGAGCAATCTTGGATCGTGGCTGAGTAGATTGGGGATTTGTTCAAACTTAGCCAACTCATAATCGATCTCCTGAGCAACTTGCGTGGCTTGGGTTTGAAGTTTTTTTTGCCATTGATCATGTTGATGCTGGGTTGCGTACTTATGAGTCGATATTAGCCCGACCATACCGATGGCGAGCAACACCAGCAAAAAATGGCGCAGAGCTTTGGGGTTGAGTAGGTTCACGGTTGGCTCACTCGTTTTTAACGCCATGTTATCAAAAGGCATTTAACGATGCTGTGAGCCGCAGCGACAACGTGACACAACACAAATCGCAATCAGAGTTATCGTTTGCTGTCCTTGAAATTGAGTATCATCGGGCGCACAATCGGAAAAAACGAGTGAAGGAGTGAAGATGGAACTTGCTGATATTCGTCGTGAGTACACAAAAGGTGGCCTGCGTCGTAAAGATTTAAAAGCAGATCCTGTCGATCAGTTTAATTTGTGGTTGGCGCAAGCGGTAGAAGCTGGCTTGACCGACCCTACTGCAATGACCGTTGCCACGGTTGATGAGAATGGCATGCCATTTCAACGTATCGTACTACTGAAAAGTGTCGATAAAGATGGTTTTGTGTTTTACACCAACTTAGGCAGCCGCAAAGCACAGCAGCTTGGGCACAATAGCAATATCAGCCTACATTTCCCTTGGCATCCGCTTGAGCGTCAGGTCCATATTACGGGCGTTGCAGAGAAGCTGTCACCGATGGAGAACATGAAATATTTCACTTCTCGCCCGAAAGAGAGCCAACTTGCTGCGATCGCCAGTAAACAGAGCAGCCGTATTTCCGCTCGAGGCGTGTTGGAAGGCAAATTCTTAGAGCTGAAACAGAAATTCGCCAAAGGGGAAATCCCAATGCCAACCTTCTGGGGTGGCTTCCGTGTGAAACCGCAAAGTATCGAGTTTTGGCAAGGTGGCGAGCACCGCTTGCATGACCGTTTCTTATTTTCTAATCAAGAAGGGACGTGGGATATTGATCGTCTTGCGCCATAATCACGCGAAAACAAAGAATAGAAAAACACCGCCCAATTTGGCGGTGTTTTTGTTTATTAAGAATCAGCGTTCGCCGTTAAGCACCACAGAGAGCTGATGTTTAAGTAGGGTCTTTGGCACAATGGAGCCGTAACCAGCTTCCATAGCTTTGTCGATCAACTCATTCTTGCTGTTGGCTTCAAACTTCGTACGTAGACGAGCAACATGCCCCTCTACTGTTTTAGTGGAAATGCCCATGACCTGAGAGATGAATTGCGGTTTTTTTCCATACAGCAATAGGAATAAGGTTTCTTGTTCGCGGCAGGTTAGCTTTTCGGGTTCGGGTTTCAGGTTAGAGAAGCGGAAGATTGATTTTTTGCTCGGGTTTCCACCAATGGCTCGGCAAACCCAATAGCCTACTTCGATGACCGCGGTATCAGTCAGTTCACGCCCATAAAAGATGGTGCCAATGATGTTGCCATCGTCATCTCGCCACGGCGTTTTAGTAAAGATATGCGCTCGCCAATGACCATCAGGATAGGGGTGGATATCGAGGATCTTCAGTGACTCGCCAGTCTCAATAACATGCTTATCTTGCTCTTGAAACTCTTTTGCACACTCAATGGTTGGGCTCGCCATTTCAAAGTCTGTCTTTCCAATACAGGCTTCAGGTGAATCGTAGCCTATCAATTCTGCGTATTCCTGATTCACATATCGGAATACTGACGCTTTATCTTTGCATCCCCAACAACCCGGTAGCTGTCGGAGGAGCGACTGTTCTATGGTATTGACTGGAATATTCACAAGAGGGCTCACTACTGCTACGTATCGCCTGCTTTATTGCAGGTCAGTGTTCTCACTTCGATTATCCTGAAATTTCTCTTACGAAATCGTTCCTTGATCATGCTTTCAGGAATTGCGCCAGACAAACTGGAAAAGAGAGAAGATAGATCAAGTTAGCTCAGCGTGATGATTAAGCTCAGGATACGGTGAGGTGGCCCATATAATATCAGCTTATGCCATTGTTTTCATTGGCGTAGAGCAAAAAAAAGGCCAGCCTGAAGACGGGCTGGCAACACAAGATATAATCTTGTCGACGTGTAGAAGAGGTTCTAAATTACATAGCGAGGGTCTGCTAAGTAAGTTAGAGGTATCAAGTAGATACCGGTGAACTCAGGGTCGTATGCATCCTAGAGCTCGAGGTCTAATGTATTGAATTGAGCGTATATTGGTAAGGGGGGAATTCCCTCTATGTTGCTGTTTTCTGGTTAATTCATGCGCTTTTGATCGTAATTTTGACCTCTTGACTTACATTGGTGTGCACTTCAACCGCAAAGATCTTTTGAGTCGAGCTGTCTCAACTTTAGTAATTTTGACTATCTATCCGTTTTTGTTAAAAAAATTGGTTGCACATTGACCGTAAGTTACTCTTACATGATCATCGTTCCGGAACTATGATCATGCAGACTGCCTTGATCGTGTTGGTTTGATCTTGTGCGATTGAGTTGGGGAAGATTTGCAACCCCACCGAGAAGGTATATGATGCCAAGGTGTAAGCCGACCGTGAAAGACGACAGTTTTAAATGAGTGATTCAAATAACCCGAAAGCCCCGCTGTATAAAGAGATCGCGCTGCCTAAACCAGCAGAGTTGATCACGCTTCCGTCTTATATGGATTGCCATGATCATGCTTACACGCAGATCGTGATCGGTTTGAAAGGCCAAGCGGAATTTGAAGTTCGTGGACAGGGTAATTTAGTTGGCCCGGGACAAGGTTGCATCGTAACGGCGTCTTCTGATCATGCTTTCGGCGGCGTGATTCATCAATCAGACATTTTGGTACTCAACATGCCAAAGCCTGCCAACGATGATCCCGAGATGCTACAGAAAATCAACAATCTAGAGCGCTCTCATCTTTACTTCCAACTGGATGGTCAAATCCAAAAGCTGATTCAGATGTTGGTACAGGAGATGCGTAATCATCCTGATGATTTGCTGCTTAGTCGCGCTTGTAACGATACTGTGATTGCGTTGATGCAACGCCATATCTCCTCATTTGAAACATCAAAAAAAGATTCACGATTCGATTTGGATGCGATAGATCGTTACATCGAGCAGCATTTGAGCCATAAAATCAGTGTTGCGCAGTTGGCAGGTAGTGTGTTCTTGGGCGAAAGCCAGTTCCATAGCTTATTTAAAGAGCAAATGGGTATAACGCCGCATCAGTATGTGCTAGGTAAACGTATTGATATGGCGCGTGATTTGATTGAGCAAGGCCACCTTACGTTCGGCCAGATAGCCGAATTTACAGGTTTTTCTAGCCAAAGTACTTTCACGCATACTTTTACTCGTTTACAAGGTTTGTCACCTTCGCAGTATAAGAAACAGAGTTAATAAAATATCTTTCTTTTTGTTCGTCTTGTTGCTTATTGATAGAACGCCGCGCATTGGTCGCGGCTTTTTTACGTCTGTATTTTGCACAGGAAAGTCGAACTTTTTCGCGTAATTCCCCTTTAAATTTTCAGTGTTTTTGCCCATTCCTCACAAAATCACAATCTAAATCCTTCTTATTCAAATAAAAATTGCCCAAAACCTGTCTACTTTTGTTGTAAATGACATGCAAAAATTAATTTTTAAAACACAATATATTATCTAATTGCGTGTGACTATGTAGATGTTTTGTTATAAAAGCGAGTTTTTAGCAAAAAGCTCGGAGTTTTTGACAAGTATTCTTCTCGGGCTCAAAATACACTGCCAGCCATTGATGATCCTCGAAGCGGTTTTCGAGGAGAGAGATTGAGGAAAACGCATGTTTACTGCAACAAACGTGTTAACACCGGAATTTATCGAGCAACCGCTTGATAAGTTGTGGTCACTGATCTCGCCATTGTACATGGTGGACGAGTCTCAATGGCTAGAGCAATTATTGCCACTAGCAACGCCGACAGCGGAAGAAAAGTCGGCAATCACGACCCAAACAACTCAGCTTATCGAAGCCATTCGTGCCGATAAGAAGTCAATTCAGATGATTGATGCGCTGTTGTTGGAATACAGCCTAGATACTCAAGAAGGCATCTTGTTGATGTGTCTTGCAGAAGCGTTGATGCGTATTCCGGATTCAGCGACGGCCGATGCACTGATTAAAGACAAGTTAAGTGTTGCGGATTGGAAATCTCACCTTAAGAGTTCAGATTCTGTCTTCGTTAACGCTTCAACTTGGGGGTTGATGCTGACAGGTAAAGTGATTGGCATTGGTGACCAAGAAACCCAGAGCCCAAGTCAGGCTGTAAACCGTCTGGTGAACAAATTCTCTGAACCTGTGATTCGTAAAGCCATGTATCAGGCAATGAAGATCATGGGTCACCAGTTTGTACGTGGTCGTACGATTGAAGAAGCACAAAAGAACGGTCGGCCAATGCGCGACAAAGGTTTCACTTACTCATTCGATATGTTGGGTGAAGCGGCGCTAACCACGGCAGACGCAAGTAAGTACTTCAAAGACTACCTAATGGCGATTGAAGCCGTAGGTCGAGAAACGTATGGCAGTGACACGAGTCCTGCGCCTTCTGTTTCTATCAAGCTTTCAGCACTTCACCCACGTTACGAAGTAGCGAATGAAGAACGCGTGATGACTGAGCTTTACGATACGCTGACGCAACTGCTTAAGCGCGCTATCGAAGTGGATGTTGCCATCACGATTGATGCAGAAGAAGCAGACCGCCTTGAGCTGTCACTGAAGCTGTTCGAAAAACTGTACCGTAGCGATCTACTCAAAGGCTGGGGCAAGTTTGGTCTTGTGGTTCAAGCCTACTCGAAACGTGCGCTGCCAGTATTGGCATGGTTGAACGGTTTAGCGAAAGAGCAGGGCGATATTATCCCACTGCGTCTCGTGAAAGGCGCGTACTGGGACAGCGAAATTAAGTGGTCGCAACAAGCGGGTTACGAGAATTACCCTGTTTACACGCGCAAAGAAGCGACGGATGTTGCTTACCTCGCGTGTGCACGCTTCCTACTAAGTGAAGGCGTGCGCGGTAATATCTTCCCGCAGTTTGCTAGTCACAACGCGCACACTGTTACTGCGATTGCTGTGATGGCAGAGCACAAAGATTACGAATTCCAGCGTCTGCATGGTATGGGCGATTCGCTTTATAACCATGTGATGGACACTTATGGTCAGCCAGTACGTATTTACGCGCCAGTCGGTAGCCATGCGGACCTACTGCCTTACTTGGTTCGTCGCTTACTAGAAAACGGCGCGAACAGTTCGTTTGTGCACCGTTTAGTGGACGCGCGTTGTCCAATTTCAGAGCTGACGCATCACCCTGTTGATGTGCTGACCTCTTTTGATACTTTGCACAACGGTCAAATTCCAATGCCAACTGGCATCTTCCCAGAGCGTAAAAACTCGTACGGTGTGAACGTTGATATCGACAGCGAAGCGAAGCCGTTTGAAGCGCAGGTTGAAAGCTTCCTAACCCAGAAGTGGATTGCGGGTCCGATCATCAGTGGCGTGAAACATGTCGAAAGCATGATCAAGGAAAACTCCGCAGAGATCATTACTGCCCCTTACGATCGTCGTATTGAAGTGGGTCAGGTGGCTTTCGCAAGCCTTGATCATGTTTCCGCTGCAATCGAAGCGGCTGATGCTGCATTCCCAGAGTGGAAAGGCACCGCAATTGAACTAAAAGCGGCGTGCCTAGATAAGCTTGCGGATCTGATGGAAGAAAACTTGGCTGAGCTGGTGGCGATTTGTCACCAAGAAGCGGGTAAGACGATTCACGATAGTATTGATGAAGTGCGTGAAGCGGTCGACTTCTGTCGTTACTACGCGAAACAAGCGCAAAACCTTCAACCGTTCGAACTAGAAGGCTTTGATGGCGTAAAACGTATTTCGAGCCGCGAAGGGCTAGGCGTATTCGTTTGTATCAGCCCATGGAACTTCCCATTAGCGATTTTCCTTGGTCAAATCACAGCGGCATTGGTTGCAGGTAACACAGTTGTGGCTAAGCCAGCTGAGCAAACTAGCTTAATTGCGGCGCGTGCGATTGAATTAATGCTAGAAGCCGGCTTCCCAGCGGGCGTGATTCAGCTATTACCGGGTCGTGGTGGTGAAATCGGTCATGCACTAACGTCTCATGATGCGATTGCAGGTGTAGCATTTACTGGTTCGACGGCAACGGCGCAGCGCATCAACGTGACGCTTGCCGAGCGCAGCGCGAAGCCAGTCCCGTTTATCGCTGAAACTGGCGGTCAAAACGCCATGATTGTGGATAGTACGGCACTACCAGAACAAGTTGTGCGTGACGTGATTCGTTCCGCTTTCGCTTCTGCAGGCCAACGTTGTTCTGCTCTGCGTGTTCTGTTCGTTCAAGAAGACGTTGCGGACCGCATCATCAACCTTATCCAAGGTGCAATGAATGAGCTGCATGTTGGTATTCCTTACCTACACAAAACGGATGTAGGGCCGGTTATCGACAGCAATGCAAAAAATAAACTCCTTGCTCACCTAGAGCACATGACAAGCACACAAACCAAAGTTGCTCAATTGCAATTGGATGAAACGTGCCAGCACGGTGATTTTGTGTCGCCAAGTGCGTTCGAAATCTCGGGCATTGATGTTCTGAAAGAAGAGCAATTCGGCCCTATCTTGCACATTGTTCGCTTTAAAGCGTCTGAGTTGCCAAATGTGGTTGAGCAAATCAATCAAACCGGTTTTGGCCTCACAATGGGCATCCACAGCCGTAATGAAACCACTTACCGTTGGATTGAAAAACACGCTCGCGTGGGTAACTGCTACATCAACCGCGATCAGGTTGGTGCAGTCGTTGGCGTTCAGCCATTTGGTGGTCAAGGTTTGTCTGGTACAGGTCCGAAGGCGGGTGGTCCTCACTACCTATACCGCTTCACTAAACAACATCTTGTTCAAGCAGAGAAGGCGTAAGGAGTCGCATTATGGTTCATCAGATCACGTATTTTAAAGATGCATTCTCTGCTTGGGAGCAGTGGAATCTGACCGATTTTGATTACAAATGTGAGCATTTGCTGGCATTTAAATCTGCGATAGAAGAGCAGCATAGCGTGGCTGGCAAAGTGGTGTCTTACCACTTGCAACAAGCGTCAGCTCTGTTAGCAGAAACTCATCAGTTAGTTGGCCCTACGGGCGAAACTAACGAGCTGTACGCGGCGGGGCGTGGTGTGGCTTTGGTCGTTTGTGAAAACAACCTAGCGAATACTGAGAACGCACTGTACAGCACTTTTGCAATGATCACCTGTGCCCTGATTGCGGGCAACAGCGTGGTGATTTGTAGTGACAATACAGAACTTAATCAGATGGTTAAGCAGGCTGTAACGTCAGCAAACTTCCCATCTAACTTAATCCAAGTGGTTGCGTACGACGCGTCTTCCCCGCTGTTAGACAGCGACGTACGTAGTGTTGGTTATGTTGGGCATTCACAGGTTGAGCATGCGCTTAACCTGCAACTGGCTAAGCGTGACGGTGCCATCGTCGGTTTAGTTTCTGAAACGGATTTAGAGTCACCGACATTGACTCATGATCCTCATCTGTCGTTGCGCTTCATTACTGAGCGTACTCGAACGATAAATATTACAGCAGT
The DNA here is from genome assembly GCF_002875385.1 of Vibrio sp. 10N.222.52.B12. Lineage (NCBI taxonomy): Bacteria > Pseudomonadati > Pseudomonadota > Gammaproteobacteria > Vibrionales > Vibrionaceae > Vibrio > Vibrio sp. 10N.222.52.B12. The sequence goes on from NZ_MDAW01000135.1 coordinate 29,346, forward strand.
GGGCGGTAACGCGACTCTACTCGAGTTGGGAAGCGACTCCCACTAACCTGACTTGTGATACCAATCTGAATCAAAAGAGCCTGAGAGCTTACTCGGGTTGGTATCTCTTACTTTGATGTATTGCTGCGATGGCAAAATATCAAAGCGGGCAAGGAAGGAAATAATTATAACGAGGACTATCAAATGATAGAAAATAGCTTTGCTATCACGACCACTTTTGTGGCGTATTTACTAATTATGGTTGCCATTGGCGTTTACGCGTATAAGAGGACTTCCAATTCATCTGACTACTTCCTAGGTGGTCGTAGCCTTGGTCCATGGCCAGCGGCACTCTCTGCGGGCGCATCAGACATGAGTGGTTGGTTGCTGCTGGGTCTTCCGGGGTATGCGTATGCAGCAGGTATCGAAGCGTTCTGGCTAGCGGGTGGTCTGCTACTGGGTACGTGGGCAAACTGGTTGATCAATGCGAAGCGTCTACGTACGTATAGTATTCAAACCGATTCACTAACGCTGCCTGAGTTCCTGTCGCGTCGCTTCAACGATAAGTCGAAACTGATTCAGACAATCTCTGCGTTCTTCATTCTTTTATTCTTCCTTTTCTACACCAGCTCAGGCTTGGTTGCAGGGGGTAAACTGTTTGAAACCGTATTCGGCTTGGATTACAGCATTGCCGTTATCATCGGTACCGTGTGTGTGGTTTCGTACACGCTATTTGGTGGCTTCCTGGCGGTATCTTGGACGGATTTAGTACAAGGTCTATTGATGGCGGCGGCACTGATGATTGTGCCTGTTGCTGTAATGGACGGCGGTCTAGGTCAACTAGCGACTGACATGCACAACATCAACCCAGAGCTATTAACGCTATGGAACGATGTGAAAGGTGAACCTCTATCGGCTATCGCGATCATTTCGCTAGCGGCTTGGGGCCTAGGCTACTTTGGTCAGCCACATATCCTAGCGCGTTTTAAAGCTTCTCGTTCAAACAAAGACCTAACAACAGCGCGTCGTATCGCTGTGGGTTGGACTGCGCTGTCTATGGCGGGTGCAATGCTTGTGGGTCTTGTTGGTCTAGTGTGGGTAACAGGTCACCCTGGTACCCAACTGGATGATGGAGAGAAAATCTTCATGCTATTGGTGAATACGGTATTCCACCCAGTGATTGCAGGTATCCTACTGGCGGCAATTCTTGCGGCGGTAATGAGTACTGCAGATTCACAGCTTCTAGTATCTTCATCAGCTCTTGCTGAAGACTTCTACAAGCAAGTGATTAAGCCAGATGCAACGTCTGAAGAAGTGGTAATGATTGGTCGTGTAGGCGTTATCGTGATTTCTCTTATCGCGCTATTCCTAGCAATGACGCCAGATAGCTCTGTTCTAGGTCTTGTATCTTACGCTTGGGCAGGCTTTGGTGCTGCGTTTGGTCCGGCAGTTGTACTTAGCCTTTATTGGAGCGGTATGAACCGTAACGGCGCACTAGCAGGTATCCTAATCGGTGGTGTGACTATCGTGGTTTGGAAACAGCTAACAGGCGGTTGGTTCGATGTGTACGAAATCGTACCGGGCATCATCTTCTCTACTATCGCTATCGTGGTTGTGAGCAAAATGACTGGCGGTGCTGCGCAAGACGTACTAGAGCAACACAAAGAGTACCAGAAGAAGTTGGTTGAACTAGACTAATCATTCTCAAGTGAAAACAAAGCCCGCGACTATCGCGGGCTTTTTTGTGTTTGTTCGATAGCAATTTGAATGACCACTAACACCTCAATTAGAGAATTTCTGAGATATAGTAAAAAAACGTGTTGACCCGTCTATCAGTGTAGGGCTGATGCTATGTCTGTACCGACAAAAGGAGCCACTATGCTAACCGTAACCCAACTGGCCAGAGAGTGTAGACTCTCTCGTACTACGATTCTTTACTATGAGCGTGAAGGCTTGCTAGCGCCTGCACATCGTTCAGAAAACGGTTATCGCTGGTATGGAGAAAAAGAGATGCAGCGTTTAAAAACGATCTCGTCTTATCGTTCTTATGGGTTACCGATTTCCAGCATACGCACTTTGTTGGCACAGAAAGGCAAATCTCAAGCGGAGATCTTGAAAGACCATTTCAATGAGCTCGAACGCGAGATTCAAAACCTACGAGCGCAGCAAAAAGCGATCGTGGTGCTATTACAAGAACCACAACTGATAGAGGATAATATTGTGACTAAAGAACGTTGGGTACAAATCATGCAAGCAGCGGGTTTCTCTGAAAACGACATGGTGACATGGCACCAGAAATTTGAAGAGATGGAGCCTGCTGAGCACCAAAAATTCCTTGAATCTTTAGGGATTGAGCAGGACGAAATTGTGCGTATTCGTGCTCTATAATTAGCGCCTAAGCAGCGCATTAAAAACCGGTTAAATAAGAATAAGCCTCTTCGTGAGGCTTATTCTTTTGGCGTTATATTCAATAGAAAAAAGTTTAATAACAGGCAGCTTGATAACAAACCGTTTAGTTGCGGATTTTTGAGTAAACTACAGTGTTGCTCAATTCCCCTGAGGTAGACAGGCGGTCGTGTCTCAACTCGCCTTCAAAATCATAGCCACAACGCTCTGCGACGGCGCGGCTTTTTAGGTTGGTTGAATCTGCCGTAATAGCAATGCGCCTCGCACCAAGATCTTCAAACGCGTAGCGCTCTAGTTTAAGCACCGCTTCGGAGATGTAACCATTGCCCACTGCGGTATCATCTAACCAGTAACCGATCTCAAATGCTGGTACTTCTTGGTCTCTAATCATCAAGCCAACGGCGCCAATTAAGCGATCGCTTTCCTTTTCGATGATGAAGTAACGTAATTCCTCTTCGAAGTTTTCAAAGTTGGCGGTGGCTTTTTCTGTTCCCTCAATCATGGCTTCTAGTGTGAGCACATGTGGCACCCAAGGAAGGTACGTTTCGAGCGTCTTCTGGCTGCGCACAACCGCTTGATGTGCTTCTTCTGCACGTTCCAAACAAGCAGGGACTAACTTAAGACGTTTCGTTTCCATATCGATTCTCCTTTGGGTGAAAAATGAACGAAAAATCATTTAATCAGATGTACTTAGAATGATCTAGTCGTTAGTACAATATTATTCGCTTGGTTTGCTTGGAAGAACCTGAGAGAATCGTACGGTTATTAAACCAACTAGGTTCATTATGAAACTTTTAGTAAGAAACTTGGCTCGTGAAACGACCGAGCAAGATATGCGCACATTATTCTCAGCGCACGGCAAAGTAGAACTTTGTACTCTGGTTCTTGATCAAGAAACGGGTCTATCGAAAGGGTTTGGCTTTGTGATCATGCCAGATGAAGCAGAAGCAATTGCTGCACTAGAAGCGCTAAACCTTTCTAGCGTCGCGAAAAGCAAAATCCGCGTGAAAGTCGCTCAAGACTAAGATAGAGAAAAGCCAGCATCATCGCTGGCTTTTTTGTCCCTTCAAACGAACGTCTTTTGATAGACACAAACTTCACGCTCAGCCCCTTTAGGACCAACCCAAGTGTTTTCGACATAAGGTACATTGAGTTTGTTTATAACCGATTTGGAACGGTGGTTTTCTACTAAGTGCAGTACCTTAATTCCGACTAACTCAAAGTCGACACGTGCGAAGTCGATGAGGGCTTTCGTAGCTTCAAACGCGTAACCCTTCCCCCAGTAAGGGACACCTAGCCAATATCCTAAAGTGCCATAACCATCCTCAATTGTCGGTATGCTCACGGCCCCTAATAACTCTCCTGACTCACGCAAGGTAATCGCGTAGACGACACCTCTGCGCTCGTCGTACGTTGGCTCATGTCCTTCAATCCATGCTTTCGCCATAGACAGCCCATAAGGATGTGGAATGTTCGCGGTCATATCTGCGATGATTTTTTCACCCGCGAGTAAAGCGACGCGTTCACTATCTTCATGCTGAAAAGGTTGCAGAATGAGTCGTTCAGTAAAGAGTTTTGGTTGTGTTGGCATAACGGCATCACCTTACAGATTGAATGACCCAAACATCAAGATCAGGTCGGTAGGTAGTATCGAAGTAGCCTAAATCGTGAAATGCGAATTGAACTCCAGCTTCATTCGCTCTAGGTTGGTTGCCGCAAATCACATTGAACATGGCGCTCATAAAACGGCCGTGGGAGACCACCAAGTAACGGCCACGGCCTCTTCTTATGATGGACTGAAGAGCAAGGCTAGCACGTGCAAAAAGTTCCACACCGCTTTCCCCTTCATTGGCAGAGACAACGCAAGGTTGGTACGGGTTGACGAAATCAGCCATAGGGTATTTGTGGTGAGATTCGCTAAAAGGTAGCCCTTGCAAAGGGCCGTTATCACGCTCCATCAATTCATCATGTGTGGTCATAGGGACATTTAGGTGTGTAGAAAATATCTCTCCAACATGACGTGCACGCTGCATTGAGCTACTTAAAATCGCATCGTACTTTCGCCCTTCTTCGGCAAATTGTTTCGCGCGATTTTCGGCTTGTTGAATCCCTACTTCGGTGAGCGGACTATCAAAGCGCCCTTCGTGAACGCGTAAATCATCCGCTTGTGAACGTCCATGGCGAACAAAAGTAATGTGGATCATCGGTGACTTCCTTGTCAGTTATTTTTATTTGGCAGGCACGCTGAACAATAGCATGGCTTTACCAAATAAAAGTGGGTTCAACTAATTCATATCCTTGTGATTCTCTATTATTTTTGGATGAAATTCACACTGTAAATCGCTGAAATTTGAACCGGTGATGATGGGGGGGGGCTTGATAATTGTCAGCCGTCGCCAATCGCTTTTGAATAAAAACAAACCGCAATAATAACTTATGTGCTATGTCGCGTAGAATTACATACATAAGCGTTATTTTTCATAGTTGAGGAATGAAAGTTGAGGTCTGACCAAGGTCTCATAATTTGACCACTGAAAAGGGATTTTTTGGAGGTGGGACACAAAAAAACAATGGGGCTTTTTTATTGTGGAATTATTTTGAACAAAATATGTCAATTGTCAGTAGCACAGGAAAAAGCAGGGAGAGATGTAATGCCAGATATTTATTGCTCAGCTTGTAGAAGATCAACGCAGCATAAAGTGATCATGAAGCGTTGTGAACCAGAGCAAATTGCGACACTGAGCGGCAAAGTGGTGAGCTTTACGCAGCTGATGGCCAAATTTGTAACAGGTGAACACTATTACGAAATGGAGCCTCAATATTATTGTCGTTGCTGTAACCATCGCGCTATTGGTGAATTAGTTCAGCATCCAGCGCGACAGACATCAGCGATAATGTAACCGGCGTTTAGGCTGCGAGTTCTTTCTCGGTAGCAAATGGTAATCCGTCGATCATAACTGGCCAGCCGTAAGAGGCATATTCAGACGCCAGAGACTTTGCGACTTCGTGTGAAACGGTCGTGTACGTCCATTCGCCAACACCAAATGGTTTGTACGCGAGTTGTAGGGTTAACATTGCTTTCTCCTCATTATTTTTGCCTATTATTACCTTACTATTTGGCTCATTTCTTTTCTTTAAAGCTCGTATTTTTCTCTCCAAAGTTCATCATTCCATTTTTTCGTTAACAAAATTATCTTATTAATAAAGTTACCTATATTGGTCTGTATATCTATAAATTTGGCATATGAATGTTTTCATTTTTTGAACGTTTGACACTTTTTTGTACATGGCAATCGTTAAATGTATGCAGGTTTCACACGTTCTCTCTTTCACTATTTGCAAACTGAATAGTAACTATTAATCTGAAGGCTCCTAAGTTGTTAAAAGGATGTGGTTAATGAGTTATCAACTAGACAGAATTGATTTACAGATTTTAAGGATTCTGCATTCTCGAGGCCGAATTCCGATCGTTGAATTGGCAAAACAAGTCAATTTAACCACGTCTCCATGCTCTGAGAGAGTCAAAAGACTCGAAAAAGAAGGCTACATTAATGGCTATCACGCCGAACTTAATGCGGAAAAGTTAGGTTTAGATGTACAAGTTTTTATCCATATTCGTCTCGATCAAACCAGCTTTTCGATTTTTGAAAAATTCGCTAAAGCCGTAGAGCTGATGCCAGAGATTGAAGAGTGCTATTCATTGTCTGGTGATTTTGACACCATGATTAAGGTAAGAGTAAGGAACATGAAAGCTTATCAAGAGTTCATGTCGAGTAAGCTTGGGACGTTGCCTGGTGTGATTCAGACTCGTAGCGAAGTGGTGATCGAAGAGCATAAAACGGGGTTTGGCGTTAATCCAGAGCTGTTAAGCTAACTAAGGTTAAATGCTAGATACAAAAAAGGAGCCTACTGGCTCCTTTTTTGTATCAGGTAGATAAATGCTTATGCGCTAACGTAGGTGGTTAAAATACCAATTAAACCACCAAAAACACCGCCCCAGACGACTAGCCAACCCAAGTGCTCTTTTATCATCTTCTGCACAATTTCTTTAACAAGAGCGGGCGTCAATTCACTTAGCCGCTGATCAATAATGCTTTCAATGTTTTGTTTGATTTCATCCATCATCGCTGGCGATTCTAATTGATCTTTTAACGCTGCTTTGATGGTGTCGCTTTGGCTCAGTTCTACAATTGATTCCTGCATCTTTTCAACAAACGGTTGTCTCATTGGTTGCAGGGCTTCTGTGCCCCCAAACATTGCAAGCATACCTCCAAACTGTGAGCCTTCGATGACTTCGACAAGTGAATCAAACGCTGAGTTTAAGTCCACTTTTTCGATGACAGGTTGAAGGTTGATGTTTACGCCTCCTGCCATTTCTTTATTAAGGAAACGGTCGATGTTTGCTTCAGTAAAGAACTGCTCCATCATCAAGTTTTTGATGGCCAGCTTAAACTCCTCGAACCGTGCAGGAATAACGCCAGAACCATAAAGCCCTGGAACTTTCTCAAACAGCATGTGGATGGCTAGCCAGTTGGTAATTGCGCCAGAAAACGCAAACAAACCTGCATACCAAAGGTAATCGTTTTGAATTTGGTATCCTGCACCCATCAGAGCGATAGCAAGGATATTAGTCAGCAAACTTTTGTTCATAGTGAGCGATTATGTATGAATTGAAGAAGGAATAAGTGGACATGATTCTATACCTAAGTCACACCGAGATGCTAGGTTGTGAGAATAATCGATTGGGTAAGGCGTGGTGATAAAGAAGCATAATGTTGATAAAGGCCAAAAAAACAAAACCCGACAATCATTGTCGGGCCACTGCTTTTTCTTAGAAAATCTAAGCGTCTTTTTTGGTCTTTTAGAAGCGGAAGATCTTACAGCAAAGTTGGCATTTCCAGCGCTCTGAGTAGCCGAATAGTTTATCTGCCCAACTTTGTTTTACTTGTACGATCTGCATTGAACCACATTTGCACATAAGCTAATTACCTTATTATTAGATTAATAACTAAGCCATCGATTGAGTATAGCTGTTTCTCAAAAAGTGAAATAACAAATGAAGCCAGCTCAATACTCTGCGTTGTGTCCACTGCTTTCGAATACGCAACGAGGCGCTATATTAACAGAAAAAATGTGATATGCACCCATATTATTGTTTCATATGTGAGATTTTAAGTGATCTCGATCACCTTTTGTTTGGGGTTATCAAAATTACCTTAGTAGACAGAAGGTAAAAAAAACGGCGCTTGAAGCGCCGTTTCTGTTGGTCTCTTTTTTTGAAAGAGATTTAGCTATTGGATTCTTCTCCAAGAAAACCACCGGTCTGGTGTGCCCAAAGCTGAGCATAAATGCCGTTGTTGGCAATCAGCTCTTTATGAGTCCCTTGTTCAACCACGTTACCTTTATCGAGCACTATCAGGCGATCCATTTGCGCAATGGTCGACAAACGGTGTGCAATAGCAATAACCGTTTTACCCTGCATGAGCTCGTTCAAGCTTTCTTGAATTGCCGCTTCAACTTCTGAATCCAGTGCTGAAGTCGCTTCATCAAGTACCAGCAAAGGTGCGTCTTTTAGCAGTACTCGCGAAATGGCGATACGTTGGCGTTGACCACCAGACAGTTTCACACCACGTTCACCTACTTGTGCGTCGTATCCAACGTTGCCAAACGGGTCAGTTAGGGTTTCGATAAACTCATGCGCGTGCGCTTGCTTGGTGGCTTTGATCAGGTCTTCTTCGCTTGCATCTGGGTTGCCATACAAGATGTTGTCACGAATCGAACGGTGCAGCAGTGACGTATCTTGTGTCACCATGCCGATATTTGAACGTAGCGAGTCTTGTGTGACACTTGATATCTCTTGTCCGTCAATCTTGATACTGCCTTCTTCAACATCATGAAAACGCAGCAACAGGTTCACTAAGGTGGATTTACCAGCCCCTGAACGCCCGACCAGGCCGACTTTCTCTCCTGGTTTGATATTGAGGTCGAGGTTGCTTATCACTCCCTTGTTTTCACCGTAGTGGAAGCTGACGTTGTCAAAGTGGATACCACCTTGAGAAACTTGCAGATCTTTTGCATCAGCTTTGTCTTTAATATCGATAGGTTTAGACAGTGTCTTCATCCCATCGACAACCGTGCCCATGTTTTCAAATAGAGCACCGACCTCCCACATTATCCACATTGACATGCCGTTCACGCGCAGTGCTAAACTGACCGCAATCGCGATGGCACCGACACTGATCGCGCTGTCTAGCCACAAGTAAATTGACAGAGCCGCTACCGAGAAAACCAGCAGGTAATTTGAAATCTCAACCGCGATATCAAAACCAGTCACCAAACGCATTTGACGGTACACGGTATTTAAGAAACCTTTCATACCCTCTTCGGCGTAGTCGGTTTCACGCTTACTGTGCGAGAACAGCTTTACCGTCTGAATATTCGTGTAACTATCGACAATACGACCTGTCATAGTAGATCGAGCGTCCGCTTGTTCAGACGCAACGTCTTTCAGTTTCGGAACAAAATGCACTTGAATGGCAATATAAGCCAATAACCAAATGATCATTGGAATCATTAAACGCCAATCTGCTGCGGCTAACATCACGATCATGCTGGTGAAGTAGACAGACACATAAACAAAGACGTCCATCGTTTTCATGACGGTCTCACGCACGGCCAGTGAGGTTTGCATTACTTTGGTGGCAACACGTCCCGCAAAATCATCCTGATAGAAGTTCAGGCTTTGATTGAGTAAATAGCGGTGTGCCAACCAACGCACCGACATAGGGTAGTTACCAAGCAAGGTTTGGTGAATCAACAAAGAATACGCAACCACCAAAATGGGCATGACAATCAGTAACAACGCGCCGTAAAACATTAGCTCTGCTTTGTTGTCTTGCAAAAACGTTTCAGGGTTGCTGGTGGAAAGCCAATCGACCAACTGACCCATGGCACCAAATAAAGACACTTCCACGATCGCCACAATGGTCGACATGATCGACATGATGATCAGCGGTTTTTCAAAGCCGCGAGTGTAGTGGCGTAAAAACGCGAAAATCCCAGTAGGGGGCTGGTCAGGCTGTGATTTGGGGAACGGCTCGGTAAAGCCTTCAAATCGTTTAAACATAACTCTTCCTAAAGTTAATGGTTCCCATCTCAGTCATTGAATTCATCAATTCTTCCTGCCTTGGACTAAGCAGTTAATACTGAGTATGGGGTAAGACATATTGTGGTCTGCTAGCCAGAAAAGCAGACAAAGTTACGAATGTGAGAGAGGCGAAAAAATAGTCTAACCGATTGTCTTTTAAATGTAACTAGTTGGTTATTGCTTAATAGTCGGTGCATTATTCTTGAGAATGTGATTCACACTTCATAAAACAGTAAACCTTCAAAGTGACAATAAAAAATCGGGCTTTAGTGGTTTTTTACAGTAAATATTACTTTTGACTAATAGAATTATTATTAAAAACAGTAAAACTGAAGTTAACAATAATTTTACAATTTCATCATTCTAGTCAAAAGGAATGTTTGGATGCTATTACACGAATCAGTGCCTCAGAATGCACATGGAAAAGAAGAAAGCACGCAAAGTGCTCTGCGTCATACCGCAAATTGCGTTGTGATGGTGCCGCCGAAAGAGTTTCGTTTTAACGAAGAAACCGCGCAAGACAACGAGTTTCAACACCAAGTTTCTCTGACTCAAGAAGAAGTCTCACGTAACACCATGGCTGAATTTTCTGCGATGGTTGAAACCTTGCGTAAAGAAGGCGTGCAAGTCGTCGAGTTTGATTACCCTCAATCAGACATTGCCACGCCAGATGCGGTGTTCCCGAATAACTGGTTTAGCACCACTCCAGAAGGCACTTTGTATACCTTCCCGATGGCGTGTGAAAACCGTCAGCATGAAGTTCGCCCAGATGCGCTGGTCGCAGCATTAGCACAAGCGGGTCGCGAAGTGCATCAACAAGACTCGCTGACTGAATATTTAGATGAAGAAGCCTACCTAGAAAGCACGGGCGTGATGGTGTTCGATCACTTTAATAAGACCATCTATGCCGCGCTCTCACAGCGTTGTGATCGTCTGGTGTTAGAAGACTACGCCAAACGTATTGGTTACGATCGCGTGATTTCTTTCCAAACCCGTTTGCCTTCTGGTGCACCGATTTACCACACTAACGTGATGATGGCAGTGGGGGAGCAGTTCTGCGTTATTTGTGACGAAGTAATCCCTGAGTTTGAGCGTCGCTTTGTGCTTAAGTCATTGGCGAAAGACAAGCAGGTTATTTCTATTTCGCTTGAGCAGATGAACCAGTTCTGCGGCAACATCCTTCAACTGGAAACGGTACGCGGCGATAAGGTGATTGCTATGTCTCAATCGGCTTACGATGCGTTCTCTCCAGCACAAAGAAATCAACTCGCGACTCACGGTAAATTGCTCCCATTCGACGTTTCTACCATCGAATCGATTGGTGGTGGTTCTGTACGCTGCATGTTAGGTGAAGTGTTCCTACCAAGCCGCAAAGCTGTGCTGTAAACCATTTCTGAATTTCCCCCAAAAAGCACCATGTTGAAAGATGTGGTGCTTTTTTATTGATGTCACGGGTGAAGAGCTGAGCATAAATATGCCACTCAACATTGAGTGGCATATTTATGCTTCGTCACTGTTAGGTTTGTTTAATCTAAAGCGACCAATTCTTTCTCATGGGTGTTTTCGCCCACTTCATGACAGCAATGGTTGTGGTGATCCTCGTAGCCATCATACGCGCATTCGCCAATATTGTTTCTAGGACAGATAAGATAGTGACTTCTATCGAGCAACTCTGTTTGACATATTGGACAGTACTTTTCCATAGCAACCTCCCACAACTAACGATTGAAAATTTCGTCCGTAGACACGAGTTCAAAGGTAATTTTAGACCCTAGATTATGACCGTGATGTGAAGGTTTTATGTGAGGGGAGGTGTGCGCTAACTGTCTTGACAAAGCTCTGACAGAGGGCGGAGTGAGGGTTCTTCTCGCATTTTCATTAGAAGTCTGATTTTAAAAGAAAAGGGGAGATTTAAAGCATCGCTTTATACTTGATGCTTTGCTGTATCACGCCATAATTTTACAACTGATTTTAGAATCCATATCACAAAGATAATGATCTTCATTTTACACAAAGTCGTTAGTGTTTTTTTGCTGTTTATCGATGAGCTTTGAACTGTTGGGGCGCGGCAATATGTCAGGAAAACAAGGCACAGATAAACGCAAGGTCAGCGGTGGGGCTGACCTTGTTCCCGATAAGTCTATGATGTTCAGTAACTCAGCTCTTCCTTTGGAAATGTGCCTTCACCATTGGAAACGATAGCGTCTATTTGGATAGAAGCGTCCATAAAGATTTCTGATACACCGATGACAGTGCGCGATGGAAGTTCTTTATCAAAGTAGCTTGCTAAAATATCCTCCACGACTTGCAAGTCGTTGATATCTTTTAGCTGAATATTCAGCTTCACGATGTCGTCCATTACATGGTGTACGCTTTTGATGATGGCTTTGATGTTGTCTAAGCATTGCATGGTTTGCTCGCCTACGTCATTAGCAATGACTTCGCCACTCGACGGATGGATTGGCAGTTGTGCAGAAACGTTATTGTAATGCGAGAAAGCGACAGTTTGAGTTGAGAACTTGCTGACTGGTGCCGCTTCTGTGTTGTGGGCGCGAATCACAATCCCATGTCGATCTTCAACGGCTTGTGGTGGCGTTCCGTCCCCATGAGAAACCGTCGCGTCTATTTGTACCAAGGCGTCCATTGGCAACCCCTCAGCTTTGATGACAGTACGAGCGGGCACGTAGGCAACGCTTCTTGCGATCGCCGAGTCTGGGAAAAATGTGCTGTAGACTTGATTGACAGCAAAGGCATCGTCGAGACATCTCAGATGGATATTGAGTTTAACAATGTCATCAAAAGGGACATCAATACTGTTCAGTATGCTCTTGATGTTTTTCAAACATTGTCGAGTTTGAGCTTTGATCCCGCCTTCAGCAATATTGCCTGTTTCTGGTTCGATCGGCAGTTGAGCTGAAATGTGGTTGTAATGTGAGAACGCAACACTTTGGCTCGACAGAAAACTGGTTGGGGCTTTCGCTGTGTTTCTTACCAGCTTGATCAGCTCGCAAGGTTCTTGAGGGGGTGTTCCTTCACCGTTCGAAATGAGCGCGTCGATTTGAACCAAAGCGCCTTCCAAAGGCAGTGCAGCAACGGCAATTACGGTTCGAGTTGGAAGGTGGCTGATGAAGTATTGTTTATAAACTTCATCGACAGCATCTAGGTCGGTCATAGATTTAAGATAAATCGTGATTTTAACGACGTCATTTAAGCTGTGCTCGATGCTATCCACGATAGACCTAATATTGCTTAAGCATTGCTTAGTTTGCTCTTTGATGCCCCCTTCCACTAACTTTTGGCTTTTTGGGTCAATCGGCAGTTGCGCTGAGATATTGTTGTAATGGGAGAAAGCTACCGATTGAGTTGAGCCGTCGTTGATTGGTGCATTTTCTGTATTTCTAGATACTTTGATGATTTCGCCGTGCATTTCGAATGTTCTCCAATTCTGGCTGCTGTAGGAACGCTGTGGGTACGCTGATACAGGCAATAGATAGCCAGACCTGCCGCTCAAAACAGAGGCAAGTCTGGCTATGTGTGCCGAATAAAACGTTAGTTAGTGAATGAGATCGTTATAGGGTGCTGAGGAAGGTTAGGATTTTGTCTTCGTGACGTTTGATGGTTTCTTCGCTTGGCGTGATGGCATCTTTATGAGTGAAGTAAACCAATATGGCCATTTGCGCTGTTAAGCGGTTCTCTGCTTCGTCGAATGCCACAGAGTATTCACTTTCTAGCGCACCGCGAGTGACTTCTTCTTTATCGTTTGCAGGTAAGCAGTGTAGAAGCATGGCACCTGGCTTCGCTTTTGCCATTAGTTCTTCCGTGATCACGTAGTCAGGCATGAAGGCAGCCAAGCGCTCTTCTTTCTCATCCATTTGAGTAACCCAGTAGAAGCTGTCGCCGTAGACCACATCACAATCGCTGATTCGCTCTACATCATCGGTGATCTCGATATGACCGCCAGACTCTTTGCAGAACGATTCTGCAAGCTCAACCCATTCTGGTTCCATGTGGTATTTAACCGGACCAATTTGCTTAAAGCCCATGCCGTATTTCGCACAAGTTAGCATCAATGAACGACATACATCGGTAGCGTCACCCATGAATGCCAAAGTCAGTTCATTAAGCTGGCGACCATCAGTGATGTGCTCACGAATAGTAAATAAGTCAGCCAGCATTTGTGTTGGATGGAAACGGGTATCTAGACCATTAATAACCGGTACGGTAGACATGTTTAACAGACCATCTAGCGTTTCAGGGCTGTTGGTGCGAGCCATGATCACATCACACATGCGTGACAAAACACGTGAGGTGTCATCAATCGATTCTTTGCCACCAAGGTGGATGTCTTTTGGCGATAGGAACAAAGCGTGGCCACCAAGTAACGTTGCGGCAACTTCAAATGAAACGCGTGTGCGAGTCGAGCCAGCTTCGAAAATCATCCCTACTGACTTTCCTTTGAACAGCTGTGGCACAGCATTATCTTTACGCGCTTGTTTTAGGTAGCTCATCAATTCCATCATGTTGTCCATTTCTCGGACTGAGAAATCTTTCATAGACACCATATGCTCAATGTTGGCTTTGTGTAGGTCAGTTGCACTTGAAGAAGGTAATTTCATAATCATATTCCTATTTTCATTTGAGGCTTACCTAAGCTCGCCCCTTTTATTTTGAGTCGTTGGATTCGTATGGATTTAAACTTGAGGTACTTGTTGAGTAATGCAGTGGATGTTGCCGCCACCGAGCAAAATCTCACGAGCAGGCACACCGTTTACTTCATAGCCTGGGTAGAGATCCTCTAAGAGCGCAATCACCTCTGCGTCGTATCGCTTATCGAGTAGAGGTAGAACAATCTGGTTGTTCGTGATGAGATAGTTCGCGTATGAGGCGGCTAGACGCTCACCGGCTTCACGCTCCATCCCTTCTGCAATATCGATCCCAGCCGCTTCTTCTTTGGCCATGTACAAAGGACCTGGCATTGGCAGCTTATGGACTTTGATTTTGCGGTCTTTCGCGTCTCTTTGATTTGTCAGGCAGTCGTAGGCTTCTCGGCTGATTTCGTATTGCGGATCATTTGGGTCGTCGCACCAAGTCAGTACCACTTCTCCGGGCTTAACGATGTGGAGAATGTTATCGACGTGACCATTGGTTTCGTCGTTGTATAAGCCACGAGGCAACCAAACTATTTTCTCCACATTAAGGTGCTCACGGAGAATTTTGCTCAGCTCTTCCTTGCTTAGATCTGGGTTACGGCTCTCGTCCAGTAGGCACTCTTCTGTGGTGTATAAAGTGCCGTCGCCATCGATGTGTATGGAGCCTCCTTCAAGTACAATTGGCGCTCTATAACGAGAATCAGCGGTAATTTCACACATTTTCTGTGCGACTTGGTCATCGCGTTTCCAAGGCCAGTAAAGGCCATCGACAAAGCCGCCCCAAGCATTGAATTCCCAGTCGACACCGCGACGTTCCCCCTCATCATTCACGACATAGCTCGCACCGATGTCGCGCATCCAAGAGTCATCGGTTGATACTTCAAGCACGCGGATATCGTCAGGTAACCGAGATACGGCATTGTCGTACTGATCCGCACTTACCAGCATGGTTACGGAGGTGGTTTGGTTGATTTGCTTTGCCACTTCAGCGAACACTTTTTGTGCCGGTTTTGCTCCGTTTCGCCAGTTGTCAGTGCGTTCTGGCCAAGCCATCCAGATTTCGCTATGAGGCTCTTGCTCGGCAGGCATTCTGAAGCCGTCTTGTTTTGGTGTGGTTTGTAATAGCTTTTTCATATCAATCTCCTGAATTACGCTTCAGCTTGTTGTTCCGTTTGTTGGTTTTTGCGTTTCAATGCGCCCAGTAAAATCCATTCACCAATCAAGATTGTCGCGATAACTCCGATGAGCACTGGCGCTGTGTAATTCCAGTCTGCGACGGTGAGGTCAAGTGCTTCTGGGAAGATGAAGAGCACCACGGCTTGAAGGATTACCAAGAAACACACAATTGAGATGACGTATTGCGTACCCATGCCACCCGGAACTTTGAATGGGCGCTCACGGTCGCCATCCACTAGGCGCAGTTTTAGGTATGCAGGGAACATGAACAGATAAGGCAATAAAAAAATGCAGCTTGAAAAGGCGAAGATGGACCAAAACAAGTCGTCATTACCTTGAGCAAATAGGGCGTATGACAAGATCACCACGGTAGAAACCGTGCCAGTGATATTGTTCGCACCCACTGGAGAGCCTTTGTCCGACATTTTTGCTACAGCGGCTGGTAGTTCACCTTCTTGAGCGGCTTCGGCAGCAGCGCGACTTGCACCCATTGTCCAACTCACCATGTTGCCGATGAGCGTTAATAGTGCACAGACACCAAAGAAATACACCATGGCATTGCCCAATGGACCATCACCAAATAAGGTTTTAAATGTGTCGATTAACCCAGCGACCAGACCGATGCTTTCAACAGGTAACGCCATCAGAATGCCAATCGTGCCGAAGATATAGAGGAACGCAGTGATACCAATAGAAAGGAATACGGCTTTTGGCATATCACGCACGTCCTTCATCTCTTTCGTCATGGTTGCAACCAATTCGAAACCCATTAGGTTGAAGACAATAGCAGGAAGAAACGCAACCGCTGAGTCGAGAGTTGGCACCATGGCAGACAAAGAAAATTCGTTTGCGACGCCATGTTTCATTGCGTAAACAAAGCCCCCTACACCTAACGTGCCGATCACTAAGATTTTTAGGATGGCGCCTACATTCGTGACCCAAACGCCAATGTCTGCCGATACGTTGCAAATCCATACAGTGAACCAAGTCAGCGCAATACAAATCGCTATTTGGCCCCACAACGATAGATCTGGCATGAATAGCTCGGCAAACATGCCTGCAAACATGATGTATACCGCTGGCATCCATAGACCGACGTTAATCCAGTAAAACCAGGTTGTGCGTACGGCCCATTTGAAATTGAAGGCTTCTTTTACCCAGTCATAGATACCACCGTCGCCTGGGTAAGTTGTGCTTAACTCAGAAGTGATGAACCCATAGGGGATAACAAAAAAGATCAGCATTACAACCCACCAACCGATCGAGCTGACCCCTATACTTGCGGATGCGGTGAGTGTGTCGACCACCAGTACTGCACATAACGTAAATAGCGCAATACTCATGACCCCCATTTTTCCTTGAGTTTCGTTACTCATTGTTTCGCTCCTTAACTACTGAATATGGCAATTATTAAAAGTGAAATTTATGTAACGAACTTTGATGTGAACTTAATATCGGTATTGAGGAAACGAATTGCTGGGAAAATTAAAAGAACCTAGACATTTTATGAGGAAAAAAACACTAATCGCAAAATAGTTGTTCTTGATCAATTTATTAATTTCAGAATTTTCTTACTCATTAAAAATCTAAAAACACATTCGAGATCACATATCGGTTTTTAAACTATTAATAATGAAAATTACGTGACGTCAACTTCATTTTCTATGCCAATTATTGAATAGGAATTGAACTGTGATTTTTATCTCCAACCATAAAATTCCAATTAAATACAGTTAGGCCAGTCTAATCTGACATCATTTATTTATATTTGGAGATTTCGATATGTCAAAACCGATTATTGTTGTTGCTGTTGGAGGGAATGCTTTATTGCAACGTGGTGAGATCATGAGCTGCGAGAATCAACAAAAAAGCATTGCGCAGACGGCGAGTTCACTGGCTGAATTGAGTAAAAACTACCGTTTAGTCATTGTGCATGGTAATGGTCCTCAAGTCGGCTTACTTTCCCTACAAAACAACGCTTATAAAGATTGCCCTCCCTATCCATTTGATGTGCTTGGCGCAGAAACACAAGGCATGATTGGGTATTTGATTCAGCAAGGTCTCAATGCTGCAATTGAAGATCGTTACACGACGACGATACTTACGCGAATTGTCGTCGATGAAAACGACCCTGCCGTTGTGGACCCTTCTAAGTTCATTGGTCCTGTTTACACTGAGGATCAAGCAAAACAACTTGCCGAGGAAAATCACTGGGTTGTGAAACCTGATGGTGCGCATTGGCGTCGTGTCGTCCCTTCTCCTAAGCCACAAGAGATCTTAGAAATCAAAGCAATCAAAGACTTACTCGAAAAAGAACACTTGATCATTTGTGGTGGCGGCGGCGGTGCTCCAGTAATCGAAAAAGACGGGGCGTATGTCGGTTTTGAAGCGGTTATTGATAAGGACATGACTGCGGCACTAATTGCAGAACAAATTGGGGCGGAGCATTTGCTGATTCTGACAGATGGCACCCACGTTTGTCTCAACTGGGGAACACCACAAGAGCAAAAGCTAAAGAATGTGACCATTGAGCAAATGAAGCAATATTCTTTCCCAGCAGGATCGATGGGACCGAAAGTCGACGCATGCTGCCAGTTTGTTGAAAAAACAGGACAAAGTGGTCATATCGGTGATTTATCTTTTGCGTTAGAAATCATTGAAGGGAAGTCTGGTACACATATACAACCATAATATGCAAATAAGTTAATTCACAAATCAATAAGGTCGCATGTCAAAGTTACGGTCGTTTTTGGCGGACATTGATAGTGTGACCTTATATATTAGGTTTTAATTAAAATTTGGAAGGACAACATCACGATGCGAAAAGTTAGTACAGAAACAAAATTGTTGAAAATTAACGAAGCAGTTGTCCGTTTGATGGAGAGGCGAGAAGCGACGGATATTTCGATGTACGACGTTGCTAAAGAATGCGGAATGGCAACGTCAACGGTTTATCATCATTATCCAAATATAGAAAACTTATTTCATAACTTATTGGAAAATGTTTTCTCTGATTTTGATTTATTACTCGAGCAGTGTATTGATGAAGAAAAGATTGTCCATTGGAGCGATATTAATCGAATGATAGAAACGGCTTATGTGAATTATTATAATAACAATCCTATTGCCAAAAAATTGATATTGGGTCGACATACGTTTGCAGAGTTAGGTCACGCAGATACAGAGCATGATCTTGAATTAGGGTATCAAGTTGAGATGATTTATCGCCAGTTCTTCGACATTCCTCAGCTACCTCAACCGATTAATATTTTTGCTATATCCCTGCAAGTTGCCGACAAAATCTATTCTCTCTCTTACCGTAAATATGGCTACATCACCCCAGAACTGGCTAAAGAAGCCCTTCGCCTATCTGAGTCCTATCTTCAGCTTTACATCCCGCCAATTTGTCAAAAGGTTGATTTTCATCCGTACTAAAGCAAAGCAGAGATAAACACAAGGTCAGCTGCTGGGCTGACCTTATTGGTTTAACATGCCTCAGCGTGATGTTCTTGTTGAAAGCGAGAATCTTGCTTTGAATGTTTCGGTACAAAACAGAGCTTGTCAGCAGACATCTTCAAACCATTTTGCATCTTGATATGAGTGACGGCCCAAATCACGCAACCATGAGGAAGGTTGAACAGCGAACGGGTTTGAGTGAAAAGGACGCCATCATCATAAGCGGGTGTAACGTTGATAGCTTTACCTTGCCATGCCTGACGAACGCTTTTCACATCAATGTTAGGCACAATCAATGAGAGCATTTCGGGTTCTACATCCTTGACGACCTTTAGGCAAATGCGGCAGCCGTCGTAGTATTGTTCAACCCAAACTTTATGGGGAATGCTTTGGTCAACCCAGTCTAACTGCAGTATGTGTTCCATGGTTTATTCCTCAAGTAGATCCAACAAAGGCAGCGCCGAGACACTGCCTAGTTAGGTGGGTAAAAGGTTATTCGTAACTTAGACCGTGACCGAATTCGTACAAGGTGTCTGCGTCGTCATAACCTGGGTAGTCAGAGTGCTGGTTCAAAATCGCTTGCGCGCTGTTTGCCAGTGCAAATGGAAGCTTGCCTTGAGGAGCGAAGTTGCCAGAAAGGACTTCCATTAAGTTGCTGTCTGATACACCGAAGGTGGCTAAGATTGCACCCGATTTTTTCATGTTACTTGCGTCATCCAGTACGAACGGTTGACGGAAGTTAATTGAAAGCACGGTATTCTGTGCGCCAATTTCATTCATGACGGCTTGGATATCGGTCAGACTTGGCTCAATTTTCCAAGATGCTGCGGTTGCCATTTGACTGAATGCCAGCAGGTCGAGTTCATCTGGGTTTGCACCACCAAAGATAAGCTCAGGATCCGCACCTTCATTGGAGACGCGAACGCGAATAACGGCGTAATCAGTGCCTGCTGGTACTGGTGGGCGAGCTTTGCCATCTTCATAATCACCAGACGTTACATCAAAGCCAAAACGCTCGTCACCAGCGATGGTTTCATCCATACCCATCACATAGAGCGAAACTGCTCTGTCGGCGTTTGGTTTGGCTAGAGGCAATGTCTTGTCTGTGTTTTGCAGCAGGACCACGGATTTCTTCTGAGCGTAGTCTGCACGTTCCTGATGTTCGGCGTTGCCTAAGATTTCTTGGGCTTTATCGACGTCCACATACGTGTTCTCAAACAAACCAAGTTGGAACTGCTCTTTGACTAAGCGAGTCACTGAAAGATCGACACGCTCTTCGTCAATCAGTCCTTTGTTGACCAGATTTACGATGACGTCTTTATCGTTAAAGCCAGAGAGAACGTCGACGCCAGCTTCGATTACCATCGCAACTTGTTCGTCGATGGTTTTATCTTCCACACCCCATGCTCGGTCGCCGATGATACCGGTATCGGAGTTTACGTTGCCGGTATAGCCCAGCTCACCACGCAGCAGATCGGTCACGATACCTTTAGAGAAGGACATGCCTACATCATTTGGCATCCACTTTTGATCTACTGGTATACCGTAGTAAGGCATGATCGAAGAGGCGCCAGCATCAATCGCGGCAATAAACGGGATCAAGTGGTAATCAAAGTTGTCTTTTGGATAGACTTGGTTTTGCCCAAAGTCGTAGTGAGGATCACCGCCGTTTTCTTGAGGACCACCACCGGGGAAGTGTTTGATCGTAAGGGCGATACTGTCTTGGTCAATAGCGCCACCACCTTGTAGGCCGTTGATCAAAGAGCGCATGATATCTGCTGCAAGATCCGCGTCTTCTGTAAAGGTTTCATGTACGCGGTACCAACGAGGCTCTGTCGCCAAATCCATCATGTAGCCATACATACTGCGTAAACCAATCGACGACCATTCTTCATTCATGATGCCCGCAAACTCTTCAATCAGCGCCATATCGCGAGTGGCTGCAAGTCCAGCTTCTTTTGGCCAAGCCGAGAATGCACCCGAAGAGACGTTGATACCCGCTTTTGCAGATGGGTCGATGTGGTTGCGTGCATTGGACTTAAATAGAGCAGGGATACCCATGCGGGTTTTCTCTCGCAGCTCTTGAACACTGTTCATGAAAGTTGCCGCTTCTTTAGGTGAAATCTGGCAGCCTGAGCGTCCGCTGTCGCAGTTTGGCGCGTTTTCTGGTGTTTCCACCACGCTGTTACGGAAGATAAAACGGGTCATTTGAGCATCGGCGATCATGTCCTGACCTTTGCTTGTCACGACACCGCCTTCACCGGAGTTGAGTGTGTCGATAAGCATCATGCCGGCTTTCTCTTCAAGCGTCATTCGGCTAACAAGATCGGCGGCACGCTCTACCGGTGTTAGACGCCAATCCTCGAACGGTTCTAACGTCCCGTTGCCATTGGAGTCTCTAAATTGATAACCATCAACGCTGAGCACGTCGTGCACTCGAGAGAAGACTTCTGGTTGAACATAGTTGCTGTCATCGTCGGATGAATTACACCCTGCGAGAACAAGCGCCACTGCGATAGGAGTGAGTTGGGTAAGACGTTTCATGTCGCTGTCCTAATGTTGGTATAGTTGTTTGTTCAAGACCAATATTAGTAATTAGCGATGTTTTGGTTAACCAAAATTAATTGAACTAAAGATTTGGATCACCATATTTTTTAATTAGGTGATTAAACTCAATATATAATTAAAAATAGGTTGACCAAATTAAATGTGAGCTTGATTTTGTAGTCTGTTTGTTTTTATTTAAGCTCTTTAAAATCAATGTTTTACGTTTATGTTATGTCGCTTCCAAATTCTATGTAACGCTATGGTTGTTATTGTTTACTCCAAAATTATTACCAGGTGAGAAAAAGCGCTAAATACATTAATCCTGATTTAAAGTTTGTGTCTGGTTATTATTTTTACTCGATTGATACAAGCGATATATGGTCAGTAAGTTGGTGATGATAAAAGTACTCTCGACTAATGAACCACCGATAGAACCAAGCCAAATATTGTGGCTGACCCAGCAGAAGGAATTAAACAAAATTAAGCTGCGTAGAGTGATGCCTTGTTTGGAAAAGAGCGCCCAAGTGGCGACGGACGATCCGATTACCGTGAGTAGCTCAAAAAAGTGAGTGATGTTTGGCAGGGTCATCAGCCACATAAGAGCAATGAAGAACCACATCACTTTGCGTGACTGGGTTTTGATTGAGGCAAAACTGCGAATGCCATTAATGATCACGCCAATGGCTGCGACGGTTGCGCCCATTAAAGTAAAGTGAATACCCATGATGAAACAAAACGCCATCATCTGATAGCGAAAGCGCATGTCGTCTTTTTGCCAGAATGCCATTACGCCAACCATAAACGCGATGCCACCAATGCTTTGTGCTAACCAGTTTTCCATTTATTTCCCTAGAGTGTTGTTCTTTGAGTTATTTCCATTAAGTGAGTAAGCAACGGTCATCCTTCAAAGTTGCCAATCTTTTAGAGTTTGATTCAGTCTGTGAGTAGATCCTTAATCACGCTCGTGACTCGCTTTTCAGGATGACGAATAGGGAGATATTTATCATATCGTCATTCCGACGAGCCTAGGCGAGATCAGGAATCTACTTACCGCGATAACCCAATCAATTGAGCCATGCTTTGAATGAATCAGCCCTCCACAAAGGGAGGGCTGGGCACTTTATCTAAGTCGCTAAGGGGTTACCTAAGAGCCTTGAGGCTACTTACGAATCATTACTCATTCACAAGCGCTACTGCTTCGCGAGTTAGGCGAGCAAGCTCTTCCCAGTTGCCCGCTTCAATCAGCTTCTTGTCTACCATCCACGTACCACCACATGCCAATACACGCGGGATAGCTAAGTAATCTTTGATGTTCGCAGGGTTAATGCCACCAGTAGGCATCAGTTCGATGTCGGTGTATGGCGCAAGCAGTGATTTCACCATGTTGATGCCGCCAGAAGCTTCGGCAGGGAAGAACTTCAAGGTGGTCAATCCCATCTCTAGCGCGGCTTCAACTGTGCTTGGGTTGTTCACACCCGGTACGATATCAATCCCGATTTCTTGGCATGCTTTAACGGTATTTGGGTTAAAGCCAGGCGATACGATAAAGGTTGCGCCAGCTTCTTTTGCAGCAATTGCTTGCTCGCGGTTTAGCACCGTACCTGCGCCAATCAGCATGTCTGGCTGGGTTTCACGCAGTAGGCGAATCGCTTTTGCAGCCGCTGCTGAACGGAAGGTGATTTCAGCTGCTGGTAGTCCGTTTTCTGCTAGTACTTTACCCAGTGGGATAATGTCTTCTGCTTTATCAATGGCGATAACAGGGATGACTTTCAGGGCTTTCAATTGTTCTTTAATGCTAGACATGAGTGTTCCTTAAACGACGCCAAGCGCCGGTTGTGTGAATGCTTTGGGAATGATGGCTCCGCGATGTTGAATCACAGCACCTGCCAGTACGTTGCCTCTTTGACATGAGGTCGCTAGATCTGCGCCAGCAAGGTATGCCGATAAAAAGCCACCATTGAATGAGTCGCCCGCCGATGTGGTGTCCACCACTTGAGCGACAGGTTGGGTTGGCACGGCTTGTGGAGCCAGAGCAGTGCTCGAATCCTGATTTGTTGAGTCTTGAACCAAGCAGCCATCTGCGCCGAGCTTGACGATGCATTTGCCTACGCCAAGAGAGGTAAGGCGTTCAATGGTTTGCTTTGGTGTTTCGTCACCCCAGATCAATTGTTCGTCGTCAAAAGTCACTAAGGCAACGTCCGTCAGTTGATACATGGCTTGGTAAACGTTCTTGACGGTTTGATTATCGTCTTGAGGCCACAGTGCTGGGCGGAAGTTACTATCAAACGCGATTTCAACGCCTTGGGCTTTAAGCTCGACCAATAAGTTGAGCAGTGAAATTCGGTCTTCTTCTGGCAAGATGGCCAAAGAGATACCACTGAGAAACACCGCATCCACTTTAGTTAATGCTTGCTTAACCAGCCCAAAGTTAGGATGTTGAAGTAAGTAACGCGCAGCTGATTGGTTACGCCAATATAGGAACGTACGCTCGCCTTGGTCATCAAGCTGAATCAGGTACAAACCCGGCGTACGAGTCTCATCGCGCAGCACTAAGTCTGTTGAGACGCCCTCGTCTTCCCAGCGAGTCAGCATACCCGTGCTGATTGGGTCACTGCCAAGTGCGGTAACGTAAGATATTTTGACTTCATCAGGTTTGCTATTGGCTTCGCAGCCGCGGCTCAAATAAACCGCAGCGTTGAGCGTATCCCCACCAAATGTTTGATGCATTGAGCCGAACGGTTTGCCATTCAGCTCAATCATACATTCACCAATAATGGCGATGTGCTTCATTGGTTACGCCCTCTCTTCAAAGTAGCGTTTTGCGTTACCAAAACAGATGTCTTCGACCATAGGACCAAGCAACGATAAGTCATTCGGAACTTCGCCGTTCTCTGCCCAACGACCGACCATGTCACACAAGATGCGGCGGAAGTATTCGTGGCGAGTGTAAGACAAGAAGCTGCGCGAGTCCGTTAACATGCCGACGAATTGGCTGAGCAAACCAAGCTGAGAAAGCTGTTCCATTTGGCGTTGCATGCCGTCTTTTTGATCGTTGAACCACCAACCTGAGCCAAACTGCACTTTGCCCGCGATGCCGCCACCTTGGAAGTTACCAATCATGGTCGCCATCATTTCGTTATCACGAGGGTTCAAACAGTAAAGAATGGTGCGAGGCAGCTCGTTGG
Source organism: Vibrio sp. 10N.222.52.B12 (assembly GCF_002875385.1). Lineage (NCBI taxonomy): Bacteria > Pseudomonadati > Pseudomonadota > Gammaproteobacteria > Vibrionales > Vibrionaceae > Vibrio > Vibrio sp. 10N.222.52.B12. The sequence continues at coordinate 53,891 of NZ_MDAW01000135.1, forward strand.
TTTGGTCCATTTCATCCAATAGATGTGCCAGTTCAAAAGCAAATGGGCGATCGCCAATCGAGTCAAAGCCAGCGTCGGCACCTAACAGTTGGAACATGCGTGTGCTGTTGTTGCGCTGTGCGCCAATATGAAGCTGCATGACCCAGCCCAATTGCGCGTAGCGTTTTCCGAGCCAAACTTGAACTGCGGTAGAGAACTGCGCACATTCAAGCTCTGACAATACTTCGCCATTCAAACGACGGGTCAGCAACGCATCTAAATCAGCCTCGCTTGGGATCGGTGCGTAACGGACGATCTCAATGCCGTGGTCTGCCGCACGACAGCCATGTGCATCGAAGTGTGCCAAACGTTTATCAAGCGCACTCAATAAATCATCAAAGCGGCGAATTTCAATGTCTGTTACTTCGCCCAGTTTGTGCATGTAATCCGAAAACACGTCCAATTCAATCTTGAATGCTTTATCCGGACGCCAACTCGGCAGCACTTTAACGTTAAAGGTGTCGTCTTCTGCGATCGCTTTGTGGTGTTCTAGTGAATCGATAGGGTCATCGGTTGTGCCCGCCATTACGACATTCATTTGCTGCATGATGCCGCGAGCCGTGAACTCAGGTGTCGCAAGCAGCTCATTACATTGATGCCAAATTTGGTCAGCGGTGTCTGGGCTAAACAGCGTATTGGTAATGTCGAATGGGCGACGCAGTTCTAAGTGCGTCCAGTGGTAAAGCGGGTTGCCCAAAGTTTGAGGAACCGTCTTCGCCCACGCCATGTATTTGTCGTAATCGCTCGCGTCACCGGTAATTAAACGCTCTTCAATGCCTGCCGAGCGCATGCCACGCCATTTGTAGTGATCGCCTTCAAGCCAGATTTGACCCAAGTTATTGAACTGACGATTTTGCGCCACTTCCGCTGGGTTTAAGTGGCAGTGGTAATCATAAATTGGCTGGTGGAACGCATGCTCATGGTACAAGCGACGTGCAGTTTCGTTTGAGAGTAAAAAGTCTTCACACAAGAAATTCTTCATCGTTAACTCCTATTACAGCGTAGCGACAGTGGCACGAGCACCGTTATCGATTAGCGATTGGTAAGCGCTGCTCACCGCATCAATCACTTGTGGGTTTTGACCAAGCTCTACTGGGAAGATAGCTTCAACCGCGAGCAATGCAGGCACAACAGAAACGTTCAAGCCGTGTTGGTCGCAAATCTGACGTAGTGTCTCTGCCATTGGATCGCGAACATCAATGTCGTTGCCTTGCTCGTCCACGCCGGATACGTAGCGCATCCAACCTGCAATCGCTGTTGCCAACCATGAGAAGTTAGAACTTTGAACAAGATGGAATCGTAAGCTGCCACCCATGCGTTGTGGGATCTTCTGGCTGCCATCCATCGCGATTTGCCATGTTTTGTGTTTCAAGCTTGGGTTAGTGAAGCGTTCAATAAGCAGCTTGGCGTAGCCTTCTAAATCGGTGCCTTCTGGCATGGTCAGCGAAGGAGCTTGCGCTTGCATCATCATGTCGAATGCCGCTTTACGGTAGCCTTCATCTGTCATGGTGTCAGAGATGTGCGCGTAACCGCCAAGGTAGCCTAGGTAGGCTAGGAACGAGTGGCTACCATTTAGCATGCGCAGTTTCATTTCTTCGTAAGGCACAACGTCAGCAACAAATTCTGCGCCAGCCACGTTCCAATCAGGACGACCAGCCACGAAGTTATCCTCGATAACCCATTGGCGGAAAGGTTCACAAGCGATGCCACATGGGTCTTCACAGCCAAGTAGCTCAGCGATTTCGGTCAGCGTCTCTTCGGTTGCTGCTGGCACAATGCGGTCAACCATGGTGCAAGGGAAGGTAACGTTGGTTTCAATCCAGTCACACAATTCAGGGTCGAGCAGTTGAGCGAACTCAAGTACCGCAGCTTTTGCTACGTGACCGTTCTCTTGCACGTTATCGCAAGACATCACGGTAAATGGCGTTAGGCCGCGTTCACGGCGCAACTTCAGTGCTTGCACGATGTAACCCAATGCCGATTTTGGCTCCGTTGGGTTGGCAAGATCAGCAATGACTAGCGGATTGTTTTTATCAAGCGTGCCCGTCGCTGGGTCGGCGCAGTAGCCTTTCTCGGTAATCGTCATTGAAACGATCGCCACTTGTGGCTCGGCCATTTTTTCTAGAACCGCTTGAATGCTGTCGAGGCTTGGGTGGAGTGATTCGGTGACTGAGCCAATCACTTTTACCTCGGTCGATTCTGCGCCTTTCTCTGCCACTGCGTAGAGGTGGTCTTGGGCGCGCAGCGATTGAATTAAGTCTTCACCACCAAATAGGTTGATTTCGCAAATGCCCCAGTCAGAGCCCGTTTTGCTCAGCATCTCGTTGGTGAATAGAGCTTGGTGTGCGCGGTGGAAAGCACCGAAACCAAGGTGAACAATACGGCTTTTAAGCGTTGAGCGGTCGTAGTCCGGAAGCAGAACGTTTTCATTCAGAGTTGAATTCGAAATAGTCTTCATTGTTGTATCCCTTTTCCCGCAGGTGATCCTGCGGGATGGTTTATCTTAATAATGGGTAGCCAAGAGCTTATTTAGTAAACAAGCACCTATTTAGTAACCAAGAACAAGCCTAGGTAGGAAGAGGCTCAAGTCAGGAATAAAGGTTACGGCCATCAGGGCTGCAACCAAGGCTACGTAGAATGGAAGTAGAGGCTTAATTACTTTGTCGATGGCAACGTTCGCCACAGAACAACCGATGAACAACGCACTGCCTACTGGTGGGGTACAGATACCGATAGCCAAGTTGAAGGTCATCATGATGCCGAAGTGTACAGGGTCAATACCCATATCCAGTGCGATTGGCAGGAAGATAGGCGTAAAGATCAGTACCGCTGGTGTCATGTCCATGAAGATACCGACAATCAGCAGAATGACGTTGATGATCAGTAGAATCATCATTGGGTTGTCAGAGATAGCCAGTAGGGCATCTGCAATCATGTAAGGAATGTCGGCGTTCGCCATCGCCCAAGACATGCCCATTGATGCGCCAACCAGTAGCAATACGATAGAAGTGGTCACCGCAGACTCTAGGATGATCTTTGGAATGTCACGCCATTTCACTTCGCGGTAAATCAACACCGCTAGCACAAAGGTATAAACCACCGCGATAGCTGATGCTTCTGTTGCCGTAAAGATACCGCCAATGATGCCACCCATGATGATCACAATCAGTGCCAAAGATGGGGCTGCTTTTAAGAAGGTATTCCAAACCATTGCCAGAGAAGGGCGTGCTGCCACTGGGTAGCCACGGCGTTTTGCAATGATACCTGCTACCACCATGATGCTTAGACCCATCAAGATGCCAGGAATATAACCCGCTAGGAACAATGCCGCGATAGATGTACCACCAGATACCAATGAGAACACGATCAGTGTGTTACTTGGCGGAATCAACAAACCAGACGGGCAAGAAGTGATGTTCACTGCCGCAGAGAAGTTCTCATCGTAGCCATCTTTCTTTTGCAGAGGAGACATAGTGCCGCCAACCGCTGCTGCAGACGCTACCGCAGAGCCAGAAATCGAACCAAACATCATGTTCGCCATTACGTTCACGTGTGCAAGTGAACCAGGAAGACGGCCACCGAGCACTTTTGCAAAGTTGATAAGACGCAGTGCGATACCACCTTGGTTCATGATGTTACCCGCCAAGATAAAGAACGGGATTGCCAGTAGAGCAAAGTTATCAAGGCCTGCCGCCATACGCTGCGCCACAACGGCGATCGCAGGCTCTAGCGGTAAGCTCATTAAAATAGTGGCTAGCGATGACAAGCCGATAGCGAAAGAAACCGGTACGCCAATCGTCAATAAGACCGCGAAGCTACCGAATAGGGTGAGAATTAATTGCCATTCCACTGTGGAACCCTCTATTAATCAAGCTGGGTGTCGGTGAGTAGGGCTTCACCAGACGTCAATTGTTTTACACGGTCGAAAGCAAATACCGCAGAGTAGAAGATCATCAGTGCGCCACTGATTGGTAGGCAGAAGTAGATGTAGCCCATTTCCAAGCCAAGCGCTGGTGTTAACTGGCCAGTTGCCAGTGTTTTCAGTGCGAGTTGTGTTCCGCCGTGAACCAACACCACGTAAGAGAACAGTGCGATGGCAATTTGGATGACGATTTCATTGATGAGTTTGCGCTTGCCTTGCAGCTTCATTGTTAGCAAGTCGATAGCAAGGTGACGTTTAAGGCCGGTGGTGTAGGCGGCGCCAATTAATGCTACCCACATAAAGAGATAGCGAGCAAGTTCGTCAGTAACGGTACTTGGTCTGCCAATCACATAGCGTGATAACACTTGCCAGACTACGCAAATGACGAGGAAGGTCGAGAGAGAGACCGTAAAGGCAGCCAGCCCCCTGTTTATGTATTTGACCAATTTATTCATTTTTATTTCCTTTAAGTAAATACGCGCATCTCATAACAATTGGTTTACCAATGTAAGGAACTGTTTCTGTGTAGGGCAGCAACATACGCTAATCTTTCTGAGTGGATTATAAGTTAGCCGATTTGGTTGTCCGTGAGCAGCTTCACAATTGGATTGGTTGACCAATTTAACGATTGCTATTGTGATTTTGGTCAATCAATTTGCATTTTTGTTTTGACGATAGGTTTTTTGATCGCCAATAATGGCTTCGAAACAAGAAATACCGATAAAAAATTAAAACTACCCTATATATTGGACAACCAATCCAAGGAGAATAGAACAATGATGACGCGTAAGACTCTTTTAAGCGCTGTAGTAGGTGCTGCAATGACCTTCGGCGCCACTGCTTCTGCTTATGCTGCGACCACTTTGAAGCTGAGTCACAACCACCCTCGTGACCATGCGGTACATAAAGCAATGGACTTTATGGCAAAAGAAGTTCGTGAAATGACAGATGGTGAAGTTCGTATCCGTATTTACCCTGATGCACAGCTAGGTACACAGCGTGAATCGATGGAGCTAATGCAAAACGGCGCTCTAGATATGGTGAAGAGCAACGCGGCAGAATTGGAAGCTTTCTCCCCGGCTTACGCGGCATTCAACCTGCCTTACTTGTTCCGCGATAAAGACCACTACTACAAAGTGACAGATGGTGAAGTGGGTCGTGAAATCCTGAATTCTTCAGCGGACAGCGGCTTTATTGGTGTGACTTATTACGATGCGGGTGCGCGTAGTTTCTACACCAACAAGCCAATCAACACGCCGGAAGATCTAAAAGGTCTAAAAGTGCGCGTACAGCCAAGCCCATCAGCGATTGCGATGGTGAAAGCATTGGGTGGCAACCCAACGCCGTTGGCATACGGCGAGCTATACACGGCATTGCAACAAGGCGTGGTGGATGCTGCGGAAAACAACATCCCATCGTTCAGCTTGAGCCGCCACAGTGAAGTATCAAAGTACTTTAGCTTAGACGAGCACACTATGGTGCCGGATGTTTTGGTTATCTCAACTAAGACTTATGACAAGCTAACGCCAGAGCAGCAACAAGCACTGATGAAAGCAGCGGCAGACTCTTCGGAATACATGAAGAAGCTGTGGGCTGAGTCAGAAGCGAAAGAGCGCGCGAAAGCAGAGAAGATGGGCGTGACTTTTGTAGAGCCAAATAAAGCGGCATTTGTTGAAGCGGTTCAACCAATGTACGCGGACCTAGAAAAGACAAATCCTGAATTAAATGAATTGGTTGAGAAAATCAAAGCCGTTCAATAATTCACAATTTAATTAGTACGAAACAATCGAAAACAAGGTGTTACCACATTCTGGTACATAGAGGTTGACCAATTGTTATTGGTCGTTATGATGGCGTGAGAAGTTAGATGGAATATAGTGATAATATCATCATGATGCCTTTTGAACCGAAAAGACCGTATCAAGAAACCGGTCTAGTCCTAAGACAAGAGTTAATCAACGGCCTTTACAAGGTTGGTGATAGGCTGCCGCCTGAGCGCGATATTGCAGAACGTCTCGACGTTAGCCGCACAGTTGTGCGTGAAGCGATCATCATGCTTGAGCTGGAAAACCTTGTCGAAGTGAAAAAAGGTTCTGGGGTGTATGTCATCAATATTCCATCTCAACCCAACTCCCGCGAGAATGTGATCAGCGATGATGCTGGTCCGTTTGAAATGCTCCAAGCTCGTCAGTTACTTGAAAGCAACATCGCTGAATTTGCCGCGATGCAAGTGACGCCAAGCGACATTGTGAAAATGCGTGCAGCCCTTGAGCTGGAACGAGAAGAACTCGCCAGTGGCACCGCAGATTGCAACGGTGATGAGAAGTTTCACATGTGTATTGCAGAGGCAACCCAAAACTCTGTATTGGTGGACATGCTGAGACAATCTTGGGAGCGACGTGAGAGCAGCCCAATGTGGAATAAACTCCATTCCCACATTGCTGGTCAAGACTACCGTGAAGAGTGGTTAGACGATCACGCCAAAATCCTCGCCGCATTGCAGCGTAAAGATCCTATCGCTGCAAAAAATGCCATGTGGCAACACCTTGAAAACGTTAAACAGCGCCTGTTGGAGCTGTCTGACATCGATGACCCAGATTTTGATGGTTACTTATTCAGTTCCAACCCTGTTGTTCTGCAGGGCGCTGAAAACGGTTAACCACATTGCCGGCTTCGGTCGGCTCTAGTCAGCGCAGCTGCATTATCGCGGCTGCATATTAAGAAGTCGTTGTGCACTTAGCTTGAATAATTCGAGCGGGCTGAGTGCGTCTTAAAAAAGGTGAGTGTCATGGAACAAACTTGGCGTTGGTACGGTCCGAATGACCCAGTGTCGCTAGACGATATTCGTCAGGCTGGCGCAACAGGCATCGTAAATGCCTTGCACCACATTCCAAATGGGGAAGTGTGGTCGAAAGAAGAGATTTTAAAACGTAAAGCCATCATCGAAGAGAGAGGCTTAACGTGGTCGGTGGTTGAAAGTGTCCCTGTTCATGAAGAAATCAAAACTCAAACAGGTGATTACCAACAGTGGATCGACAACTACAAACAGACGCTGCGTAACCTTGCAGAATGTGGCGTAGATACAGTCTGCTACAACTTTATGCCAGTGCTAGATTGGACACGTACCGACCTAGAGTTTGAAATGCCAGATGGTTCTCGAGCACTTCGTTTTGACCAAATCGCATTTGCGGCATTTGAGCTACACATTCTGAAGCGCCCTGGAGCACAAGCGGATTACACCGAAGCTGAACAAGCGCAGGCGCTTGAGTACTTCAACAACATGACGGCGGAGCAAATCCAACAACTGACAAGCAACATCATTGCTGGTTTGCCGGGTGCTGAAGAAGGTTACACGTTAGAAGAGTTCCAAGCACAGTTAGACCGTTACTCGGGCATCAGCAAAGATAAGCTGCGTGAGCACATGGCGCACTTCTTAGCGGAACTTATGCCAGTGTGTGAAGCGCATGGTTTGAAATTGGCGGTACACCCAGACGATCCACCGCGTCCAATTCTTGGTTTGCCGCGTATTGTTTCAACCATCGAAGACATCGATTGGTTGACTGAAAAAGTACCGAGCAAAATGAACGGTTTAACCATGTGTACGGGTTCTTACGGTGTGCGTGGTGACAACGACTTAGTGAAGATGATCAAAAAGCACGGCGACCGCGTTTACTTCACTCATTTGCGTTCAACCAAGCGTGAAGAAAGCAACCCGATGACGTTCCACGAAGCAGCCCACCTAGATGGTGATGTGGATATGTACAACGTAGTGATGGCGATTCTGGATGAAGAACAACGCCGCGCAGAAGTAGGTGATCACCGTTTGATCCCAATGCGTCCTGACCATGGTCACCAAATGCTGGATGATTTGAAGAAAAAGACCAACCCAGGCTACTCAGCCATCGGTCGCTTGAAAGGCCTTGCGGAAGTGCGTGGTCTAGAAATGGCACTAAAACGCGCTTTCTACACCAAGTAACGATTTACAATGTAAAACCACTTTTAAAAGCGCAGAGTTTTGGCTCTGCGCTTTTTTGTTGCTACTCAACGTTGGGAAGCTTTTCTTTGAGATAATCAATCAAGCAGCGAACCTTAAGAGGCGTATAACGGCTTTGTAAGTACACCGCATTGAAAGGTAAATTTTGCCCTGTGTAGTCGCTCATCAATTGTGTAAGTCGCCTTTCTTTTAAGTGATGTTCAACCATCCAAATCGGAAGAATGACAATCCCTATTCCAGTTAATGCGACCTCTAGTAATACATCCCCATTGTCGCTTTGAAAATTACCATTTACCGCGACGGCATGTTTCTGATTTTGCTTGGTAAAGCTCCATACATTAATGTCTCTCATCCGCGAATAAACCAAACAATTGTGTTGTTTTAAGTCGTCAGGAGCTTTGGGTTCTCCGTGCTGTTGTAAATAACTCGGCGTGGCTAAAACTAGCATCGGGTTATCAAACAAATGGCGCTCAATCAGCGTCGAGTCTTGAAGTAGTTTGGCTCGAATCGCCCCTTGGGGAGAGGCCAACTCTGATCTTGCTTCGGCTTCATCCAGTTCACCTAAAATATCAACGCAAGTTTGATAATACTTCGCGCAAGGAGTTTGGTTGCATACTCGACATGGTTACTCAACGTAAGAACTAATAGTTTTAAGTTGTAAGTAAATTCCTGTTTGTGTTCTTTTTTGTGTGAAGCGCACTTTTGAAAATACTCAATGTATCATTATGTTCACGTTGCGGATTGATAGGGAACACTTATAAATATGAATTGGTTAGACGATATTAAAGTTGGAACTAAGCTGACATTATCTTTTGTATTGTTGATTTCACTAACGGCCATATCAGCCTTAGTTGCACTAGATGGAACAAAAGAAATGAACAATGAAGTTGAGCATGCCGATAACCTCAATCGGATAGTGAAACATGTGAAAGATGTGAGAATTGCAGAGAAAAATTTTGATTTAAGGGGGGATGAAAGATACCTAGGCCAAATTGATGAACTTCTGTCTTCTACAGAGGCTCTAATTGTTGTTGTCACAGATTCTGGTCTTTACGACAAAGTGGTTCTTTCGGACATTGTTAAATATTTGAATGAATACCGAGACGCTTTAAGTGACTATGTGAAAGAGGAGCGTCGTATTGAGAGCTTAAGTGATGATATGCGTAAAGCAGCAAGACAAATCGAAGAGACGTTAGTGACTATAAGGCAATCTCATAAAGAGAAATTATGGTCGATCATCAATGCTAACCAAACATCCCATATCTACGAGGCGGTAAACGTCGCGGATGATGCGAATAAGCTCATTAAACTAATGTACGAAGCTAGACAGGCAGAAAAGAATCTCATGTTGTCTGGTAATTTTGACTATGCAGATAGTGTGAATACTCGGACTGCATTAATGTATGACTTAATTAAAAAAGCTTTTGTTGATAAAGATGAGAACGTAGATAAAACAAATGTACTTATTGGTAGATATGAGAATGCATTTCGCGGGTACGTATCCACATTAAAACAACGTGATAAAACAAATGCGCTTTTACTAGAAAATGCTCATCAAGTTCAAGAGTCTGTTGAAAATATTCGAGCTACAGCAAAGCAGCTTTTGGCTGCAAGTGGTGATCAAATTATCAAGGTCAATATGAGTATTGCGGTGATTTCATTAATTGTCGGTTGTGCGATTTCATTTGGGATGACGCGACAGATAGTTTCTCCTTTGCAAATTGCAGTAGATGCCATTAACAACATTGCACAAGGTAATTTAAACGTGAATGTATCTACCACCCGCAAAGATGAACTGGGACAACTGTTGACGGCAATGGGGGTCATGACAGAGCGACTTGGGGCGATGATCGGTGAGATTAGTGAAAATATTTCTGTTATCGCTAGTTCTTCTGAGCAGTTGTCTGCACTTACTGTTCAAACATCTCAAAGTGTTACAAGCCAAAAAGAGGACATTGTTCAAGTCGCTACGGCGATGACGGAGATGAGCTCGTCTGCTCAAGAAGTTTATATTAAGGCTGAGCTTACCCTCGAATCTGCCAACTTAGCTAGAACTGAAGCCGATAAAGGCAATGATTTGGTTATCACTACTGTTGAAGGTATGAATGTGTTATCACAGACAATTGATGAGTCGGAGCAAGTAATCCAAAGTGTAAAAGGTGATAGTGAGAATATCGTTTCGATATTAGATGTGATTAAAAATATCTCAGAACAAACCAATTTGCTTGCGTTAAACGCTGCTATAGAAGCTGCCCGTGCTGGTGAACACGGTAGAGGGTTTGCGGTCGTAGCAGATGAGGTCCGTTCATTGGCGCAAAAGACACAGCATTCAACTGTTGAAATTGAAAAAATGATCGACAGTTTAAAATTTAGTGCAGATTCAGCAGTTGACCGAATGTTAGAAAGCAAAGTTCAGGTAGAGGTAATGGTTAAGAAGACGGAAAACGTGAAAAGTTCTCTGGATTCGATTTCTCAAGAAGTCAACGCCATTACAGAAATGAACGCACAAGTAGTACAAGCGGTGAATGAGCAAAGAACAGTGGCTGAAGAAGTCAGCTTAAGAACCAACACCATACAAGATGTAGCAGATCAAACGTCTAACTCATCACACCAAACATCAGAAGCTAGCAAAGAGCTAGCAAGAGTTGGAGAAAATTTGCGTGTTCTTAGCGGAGCATTTAATCGGGATAAAGTAATATGAGGTCTTGAGAAGCAAATGATTACACAACTACACGATCCTTTTTGAACACGAGCTTACAGCCTCAAAAGTTGATGTGCATTTTGATGTAAGAACGTAAATAGAGAGGTGCCTAAGCCACCTCTCTATTTACCTTCTGCAAACGAATCAACATCTTCCACTGTGATACCAAGGTGGTCGAGGACCTAGGTGTCAACCAACGTTAGCGCATCGGTTAGTTGCTGTGTGTTCAGTTAATGCTTTCTTAACCATAAATTGAAACAGCATTGATTGTGCCAGTGGAAAGCTTTGTAGAAGAGCCCGTTCGATGTTGGTTATCAAGGAAGACAACACCAAACATTTCATGCTCTTTTGCAAAAAGTGAGTTTTGGTAGAAAGTTATCATCATATCAGTAGAAGTGAACACCGCTTGAACACTTATGATAAGCCGGGATTTTAGGATATCTTGCGGGGCCACTATCACTTTTTCTTATGGGGGGCTGGCCAGCCTTGTTTGTTGTGAACAGTAAAGGACAAGTTCAGTTAGTCGATGTTTCCAATGGTCCATTCGCGCGACCTGAACTGGAAGTCTTGCTCTCAGGATTGGCGTTTATCCGTAACCCAGAAAACGATTACCCCATTCGTGGTACCTACCAAGCGGCAATCTAATCACTGTTTTGGTTTGAGGCATTAAAAACCAATGACGTTCACAAACTTCCTCTTCTAAAATTGGATTGTTCGTCTCCTAGATTGTGGTAAAGTCCGCGCCAGCGTTTACCGCATCGATATTTTTTAATGCCTCTTAAACCAAAAGCACAAGGTTAAGCTAATGCCATTTTCTACTCTCTCTTTGAGTTCTGAGCTGATTCACGCACTGCCAAAAGATTTCAAGAAGCCAACCGATATTCAAGCTTTGGCCATTCCTGAGCTACTCAGTGGTAAAGATGTGTTGGCATTAGCAAACACGGGCAGCGGCAAAACCCTTGCTTATGGCTTGCCTTTGTTGGAAAAGCTAAGTGTAAGTCCAGAGCAAAAAGCGCTAATTCTGGTACCAACACGTGAGCTGGCGACACAAGTGAGTGAGGCGATTAACCAAGTTGGTCAATCTGTTGGTCTCAACGCGGTGTGTTTGTGTGGTGGCGTTGATAAAGAACAACAACTACAAGCTCTTGCGGCAGACCCTCAAATTCTTGTGGCGACAACAGGCCGTTTAGTCGATCTGGCGAACAACGGTTTGGACCTGAGTAATATTCATTACCTAGTGTTGGATGAAGCGGACCGCTTGTTGGATATGGGCTTTTGGCCTGACGTGCAAAATATTGCAGGGCAGATTTCAAACCAGCGTCAAACCGCGATGTTCTCAGCAACGTTTTCTGATGAGTTGAAGGGCAAAGCCAAGCAGCTCATGCACGCACCAAAACAGGTAGTAGCGCATCAAGAAAACAGCACCAATCAAGATATTGCCGAAACGCTGTATCTCGTCAACAAAGGCAGCAAAACCAAAGCGTTGATTGAACTGATCAAGCAAAATACGTGGACGCAGGTATTGGTATTTATAGGCGCTAAAGAGAATGCCGATGGTCTAGTGAAAAAACTCAGTAAAGCTGGAATCTCAACCAATGCGTTGCACGGCAATAAGAGCCAAGCAGAGCGAGAAGAAGCGTTGGCGCAGTTTAAATCGGGGCAAACACAGGTATTGATTGCCACCGATTTGTTGGCGCGCGGTATTCATATTGAACAACTGCCCGTGGTGATTAACTTTGAGTTGCCAATGCACGCAGAGACTTACGTTCACCGAGTTGGACGTACAGCCCGTGCAGGCGAGCAAGGTGTCGCAATGTCGCTGGTCTGCCATGGCGAAGCCGAAGCGCTTACCGCGATCCGTAACCTGACTCAACGTGAATTGCCAACGCAAGATCTTGAAGGCTTCCCAGTTACGGATAAGCCATCAACAGGCGAAAGCAAACGCGCCCCACGCGATAAAAAAGCCAATCGCCGAACCAATGCCAAGAAGAGCATTAAGCAGTTTCAAGGAAAACCGAAACGCCAAGCGCCTAAAGCTAAATAAACCAAGCTAAACAAACAAAAAGCCACGCCTTAACATGAAAAGCGTGGCTTTGTTATATCGGTTGTTTGTATGGCTAGTTTAGTGCGTGTTTGATTCTTACCAAGGCTTCATCCAGTGTGCCTGTTGGGCAGCCTAGATTAAGGCGAACAAAGCCAGAACCTTCTTTACCGAAAGCGATACCCATGCTCGGGACAAGCCCTGCGGCGACAAATTTTTGCTCCAGCTCGGCGTCGGTCAGGTTGAATGCGCGGCAATCTAACCAAGCCAAGTAGCCTGCTTGTGGGGCGATAAATTTCACCTCTGGCAGTTCCGTTTGTACAAACTGATCAAGTTTGGCGATATTAGCTCGCAAGTAGTCTTTTAAGTCCATCAACCAATTAGAGCACTCTTGATAAGCAACAGTCGCTGCACTCATCGATAGGCTATTGAACACGTCCATACCATGAGCATCTAATCGGCGAGTAAACTGTGCTCGGAGTGATTCATCTGGAATCATAAAGTTAGAGATTCGCAGTGAAGACAAACCAAACGTCTTACTTGCAGCCGTAGCTACTATCAGACGTTTTGTAAGATTTTTTGGAAGACGTAAAGCAGAGTAGTACTCCGCATCGCCAACCACTAAATCGCCCCATATTTCATCACTCAGCAGCCAAACTTGGTAATGTTCACACAGTTCGGCAACCTTTGTCATTTCGCTTTCAGACCAAACTCGCCCTGTTGGGTTATGTGGGTTACAGAAGATCATTGCTTTTGCGCCATTAGCAAAGCAGGTTTCGAGATGATCAAAGTCGAGTTGATAGTCGCCTTTGGTTTCCGTCAGTGGGTTCTCTACGACAACACGATCGTTGAATTCAATGATCTTACGGAAGGAGCCATATCCCGGACTCTGCATCACGATGCCATCACCTTTTTCGGTGAGCATTTGCAATGCCATCGCGAGTCCAGGAAGTACGCCATGTACCGTAGTGATCCACTCACGCTCAACGTGGGTACCATGCTGGTTTTGATACCAATCGATCGTAGCTTGGTAGTACGTATCATCGCGTTCTGCGTAACCAAAAATCCCATGCTCAACACGTTGTTGTAGCGCGTCTAATACTACTTGCGGCGCTTTAAAATCGTAATCGGATACCCACATCGGGAGTAAATCCGTGCCAGCCAATCCCAGCTTTTGCTGCATAAAGTCCCATTTAACAGAGCCACTTTCCTTGCGGTTCAGAATTTGGTCGAAAGCGTTCATCAATGATTTACCTTATTTTGTTTCTACTGCTGGTGTATTTGAATGCTCTTCAGCAATCTGTTGTTCGTTTTGTTCTGGCTTGGCTTTTGCGATACCAAAGCCAGTGAAGCCATAAATCAGAGCGAAGATCACGCCGGTGTAACATTGAATCGCCCATGGTAGGTAATCCAACGTTGCCACGCCTAGCGTACCCGCCATATAGATACCTGCGGCTGTCCAAGGAACCAATGGTTCAATAATGGTGCCGGCATCTTCGATGGTTCGAGACAGGTTCTTCGTGTCTAATCCCATTTTTCGGTAAGCGTTTTGGAACAACTCACCCGGAATCAACAGCGCTAGCTTGCCGTCAGAAGTGGTGAAAACCACAGTGATGGTTGCCACAACGGTCGAAGCAATCAGCTGACCTGTGGTGTGAATCGCATGTAGGAATTTGCCTAGTACCACGTTTAGTGCGTCAGTTAGGCTCAAAATACCAGCGAAGGCAAAGGCACAGAATACTAGTAGAATCGTGCTCATCATTGAGAACAGACCGCCACGGTTAAGCAGTTTGGTGATATCTGGCACTAAGCCATTTACGCTGTGACCGTTTGCCTCAAACATGGCTAGGTTGAAGCCGTCTACGTAAGCTTGGAAGCCTTGTTTTAGTGTGAAGTCTTGGAAAAACATGCCTAAAACAATCGCGATGGCCGATGCGCCAAGCATCAATGGCAGAACTGGCTTCTTAGTTAACGCGCCCCACAGGATCATCACTGGCGGGATAAGAAGTAGAATGTTGAAGCTGTATAGATTATCTAAGCCCGAGATGATTTGAACAACTTTCTCTGGCTCGTGAATGTTCGCGATATCAGCGCTTTGACCCGCAAAGAAGAAGACGACAGACGCAATCACAAAGCCCGGCAGGGTGGTGTAAAGCATATGTTGAATGTGTTCGTACAAGGTGGTGCCTGAAACGACAGGCGCAAAGTTGGTTGAATCTGATAACGGTGAGATTTTGTCACCAAAGTACGCGCCAGATACCACTGCACCAGCGGCAGCTGCGAGCGAGACGTCAAGGCCTGCTGCCACGCCCATTAGTGCGACACCAACAGTACCTGCAGAGCCCCAAGACGTACCGGTACAAACGGAAACGACACTGGTCACAAAGAAAGCGGCAATAAGAATGTATTCAGGGCTGATGACTTTTAGTCCCCAGTAAACCATGTAAGGGATTGTGCCGCTGACCATCCAGCTGGCAATCAAACCACCAACCGAGACCAAAATCAGAATGACTGGCATCGCTTTCGCCAGTTTTTCTACGATGGCGTTAATGATGTCATCCCAGTTGTAACCGATCTTCCACGCGATAAGACCAGTAAAGGCAGCAGAAATCAGCAACAGAACTTCAATGCGAAGTCCGAGTATTCCGTATCCGACAGCCAGAAGTGCAAACATCACCGCAATAGGGGCGAGTGCTAATCCGAACGACGGCAGAGGCTTAGAATTTGTCATGTTATTTATCCTCAGGATCGATGTAGGGTTTGTTCGAAATGGATAATAACGGTCACATAATAGGCAAAATGAGAGCGGTGTGTTGTTTTCATGTAAGCGCTTACATGAGGTGTGCGAATGTAAGGTTCATCACAATTTTATCCGATCTTTTGTATTGCTTTGACGGTTTGTCTGCTGACTAAGCTTGCTTCAAATTGATGCAGGTTTGGTGGCGAATAGCCGTCTTTACTTAAGTTTAGTGCTAATTTCGCTGCATAAGTCGACATTTCGTCAATTGGGTTATGCATGGTGGTCAATCGTGGATAGAGGTAGCGTGCAAGCAACACATCATCAAATCCAACCACGGAAATATCATCTGGCACCGTGAAGCCCTGTTCATGCAAACTTGCCATTAAGCCTGCTGCCATTACGTCGTTAAATGTGACTACCGCAGTGACTCCCGGACAGGATTGAATAAGTTGGCGACCTGCTTCCTCTCCTCCAGACTCACTGAAGTTTTGGTTGATTACCCAACCTGTTGGGATAGCTAAATTGGCTGCATTCATTGCGTCTCGATAACCTTCAAGGCGGTCGGTTCGATCTTCAATGGGTAAGTCACTGGTGACACAGGCGATTTTGCGATGACCTTGCTGAATCAAATATTCGACCGATTTGCGCGCACCGACTCTGTTGTCTACCCAGACAGAACGATTGGAGATTTGTGCAATGGTGCGGTTGAGTAACACCATCGCCGGAAGCTGTGCAGCGTATTGCATCAGCGTGGTGTCATCGAGCATCTTTGAGTGTACGACCATCGCCTCACAGCCCTGACTGATGAGAAAGTCGAGCCCTTCTTTTTCTCGTTGCGCATTGTGCCCACCACTGACTACGACCAACTGACAACCATTGGCACGGGCCACTTCTTCAACGCTTTTGGCGATCAAGGCGAAAAAAGGGTCAGCCAAGTTCCCAGTGAGTAAACCTAGCGTGTTATTGCTGCGGTTTGCTAGCGCTGTTGCTCGCGCATCTCGGCGGTAGTTGAGCTCTTTAATGGCGCGTTCGACTCGCTCTTGCGTTACTGGTTCAACATAACTGGTGCGATTGATAACACGCGAGACTGTTGCCGTAGAGACACCAGCCATGTCCGCGACGTCTTTCATGGTTGCCACTAGATTTCTCCAAGAGAGTAACAGGGTGAATTGAAAGGGAGGATATGAGGCAGAGTGTAGCGGCTATTAATTGTTGGTTATGTTAGTAAGTTCAAAGGATAGAACTTTAGAAAAAAGCGCTCCTATCTTGTTTTATTAATTCAACAAGATAGGAGAAACAAAAAAGCCACGAACCTGACGATATCGGGTGCGTGGCTTCTTTATCTATTAGCCAATCTTTTTATAGGCGACGATATGAGACAAGAAAAGGAGAGAGTATCTCTCGTTGAATCTGATTTTATACTCGTGCTCAGCTTCGGATAATGGAGTCCAACCATTGCCAAAATAATCGTTTATATCGTCAACTGCTTCAGTCTCATCTTTTAAATGTTTTTTGCTCCACTGATAGGTACAGGCTAAAACCAAAACACCATTCGGAGCCGTTGCGTCCATTAATGCTTCCACGACCGTTTTAGGGGAGTCACATTGATCCAGTACATTCAAGCAAAGACTTAAATCATGCTGCTTTGCTACCACGCCGCTTTCAAAAGGTGCTTCGATGAGAGAAAAATTCACATGGTTACACGCTCTGGCTATTGGCGATGCATCAAATGTGAAATGCTTTTGCTCTTTTAAGCTCTTAATATAGTGGAAGTCACACTCTCACCCATCGATCAGTAGCTGTTTCAAGTTTGATAACAAACGATGAGAAGGTTCTACGAGCGTAGCCGAATTGATACTTGGTATGTTGGTTATCAATTCATAACAGTTTCTTCCGAGAGCAGGCCCCACTTCTAATAGGCTTTTAGGAGAAAGGTTTTCACTACCGAGCGCTTCAACAACAAACTGCGCGACGTCTTTCGAGTGGCTTGAAGAGACAAACCAATCTGGGACTGACTTAGACTGACTCTCTAGTGGCTTGCTCACGCCGTTTTGTCGAAGTTTATCAAGCCACTGAATCTCGAAATATGCTGCTAACCCTTTGTGATCGATATAGAAATCTTCCACTTTTACTCCTTTTTGATATTCCGTTATTGAGCGCTAATTTTGCCCCATCGATCAAAGGTGAGTAAATGCTAAATACCAATCATTGAAATTCTGTTTGCCTTTATTCTTTTCATATTTACAATGAGTTAATGTTGTTTTTATGCTGAGCAGATAACTTTCGGAATGTGCCTAAGACCCAACATGGTGCATCCGTCTTCCAAGTAGCTATCGGTGACAACATCAAAGCCGAACTTGCCGTAGTAGTCTCTCAAATGTGCTTGTGCGGATATAAAAATGCTGTCTTTCGGGTAGATCTTTCTTGTGGCATCGAAACTCACTTGCATCAAATGGTTGCCGATGTTTTTCCCTCTGTAATCCTCTGCGACGATAACGCGACCAATACACACGTCATTGGCATCAGAGTTCAGCAAGGGTAAAACATCAACGGGATATCCGAGTTTCGGAGGCATAATACGACTATAAGCCACCAGACGTTCGTTATCATATCCCATCACATGGTAGGTGTCGGGATGGTTATCTTTACCATCCAAATCGCTGTATGGCGTGTTCATGTCCACGATGAAAATATTGACTCTTTGCTGCAAAAAATCGTAAAGCTCTTGAACAGACAGATCTGCGAATTTCTTAATTCTCCATTCGAGCATCATGCTTCCCCTTGTATTATTTTGGGTACAACATAAAGCGTATTTGTGCGCGATTCATTAACCTTTGTTAATTGCTAAGCTCCAGCGTAAACACAGATTTGCTGTTTTGAACGGCTAAAAAGCAAAAGCCCCAATGACTTGGTCGTGGGGCAGATATAGGAAGTGAGAAGCTTTTTCTCTCGAGGAGTCAGAAAGGGAATTAACCCGCAGTCGGACCAACCAAACGCATTTCCCAATCTTCGACTTCACCGGTTTCTAGGCGGCGTTCAACAAGCTTGCCCCACGATTCAACCAATGGAAGTTCTGCCAGTTGGCTTAGCTCTGATTTATCTAGGCAACCAGTAAACACCGCGCCCATGATGCGAGCCAACGACCAGTCTGGGTAAGGTCTTTCGCACAGAATAATTTCGTCACCTGCGCCGATATCGCCTTCTTGCAACACTCGGAAGTACCAGCCCGTTCGAAGTGTGTCTTGCAGTCTTCTAGCCATGTCGTTTTGCTCGAAACGGACGTTGAGTTTCCAGCAAGGCATACGCCCTTGGGATACTTCCAATAAGGTTGAGCCGATGCGGATTTTATCTTTCAAGCAAATGGATTCTTCTGTTACGCCACTTGAGCTTAGGTTTTCACCGAACGCGCCAGCTGATTGGAAAATCGCTTTATCGCCTAACTCTTTCTGCCAAACCGGATAGTGCTCGCTTGGGTAAATATGAAGAGCTTTTTGAATCCCACCATGGAAGCGTGGATCGCCTTGTTCGTCGTTGGTAAAACCCAGTTCTGTTGCATGCTGACGCTGCGGCAGAACCTGTTTGTTAATCGCACTTTTCGCACCATGTGCAAAGGCAACGGTTTTACCTGCTAATACGTTGTTAACTACGCCTAACTTCTTCATATTCTTTCCTTATCGCTAAAACTGATTTGCCAAACGGCGTGAGACAAAATCACGTTATCGCTCACCCAATGATTTGAATACCGGAATCGTTGCCAGTACTTCAATGCGCTTTTCTGTGCTTTTTAAGTAACGCGTTTCGCTATCTGAAACCAACACATGACGTTGATAACCTTCCGCTTTAGGAAACTTGGTTAACACGGTTTCGAGCGATGCTTCACACTTGTCTTGGTTGATGTTATCAATATCGACTTTGAATAAGAGTTGGTTTTCTTTGGATATTTCAACTTGATATCGCATACGTCGCACCTCACGGCTTCATTCACTTTGCCGAGCATGATAGCCTAGTGAACTTGTGTCAGGGTTGGGATGTAAGGACAGTTAATGATGCCAACCCGCCAAATTGATTCTCACTCCGGTGTCATGACCTCGAATGAGATGATGGCTGCCAATCCTCACTCTCCAGCTTTGGTTAAGACCATCGACATGCCGAAAGGTTACATTGATGCGCTGCACCAACACACGTGGCATCAAGTCATTTTCCCGATCAAAGGGCTGTTGCAAACCAAAACCGAGCACTACCAACACCTTGTGCCTCATACCTCTGCGCTGTTTGTACCTGCGGGTATTCAACATGAATCCATCGCGCTAAGCCATACGACATTTGTCGGTATCTATCTAAACCCTAAGTTCGGGACTGAGTACGAGCATCAAGTGAGAACCATCACTCTCACGCCGTTCTTAAACGAGCTGCTACAGGAAATACGCCGCCAATGTGAAGGGTTCGTCAGTGATGAGGAAGTCTCGCGCTTGCTAGGCGTACTGCACGATCAAATCATGAAAGACAACGTGCAGACCTTTCAGTTACTGCTACCAGAAGACAGACGCTTAAAGCTGATATTTGAAGCGCTGACCGACACGCCAGCATTGGGTTGGTCACTCAAACAGTGGGGAGAGAAAGTCGGCGCATCCGAGCGAACTTTGTCGCGCTTGTTCTCCAAAGAGTTCAACACGTCGTTTCAACTTTGGCGACAACAAATTCGGCTGATTTATTCGCTCTCTTTGCTAGATGAAGAGCTCTCGATCCAAAGCATTGCCGATCAAGTGGGGTATCAAAATGACTCTTCCTACATCAAAGCGTTTAAAGCCTATTTTGATGTCACCCCTCAGCAGTTTCGTGTTAATGGTAGAAGGGGATAGCGAGTACAATCTTGTCCACAACATCGGTCTCGTCCATCACACTACTCTAGCGGTAACTGGAATGTACTCTTGATTTCCTTAACTGAGACGTTGGATTGAATGGCGCTGATGCCTTTTACGCGGCGAATGGCACTGATGTGGTCAAAGTATTCGTCCAAGTCTCTCGCCACCACTTGCACCATGTAATCTGCGCTGCCAGCAATGCAGTGACACATTAAGATCCAATCGGTTTCAGCTACAAAGTCTTCAAAAGGTGTGGTGTTTTCTACCTCATGACTGCCTAATGTCACTAGCGTAAAACCAGAGACTTGGAAGCCGAGCTTTTTGCGGTTCAACTTCGCCGCGTAACCCTCAATGTAACCTTCCTCTTCCATCTTTTTCCAGCGTCGCCAGCAGGGCGTTTCACTCAGGTTAACCGTCTCCGCGAGCTTGGAATTACTCATGCGACCATCTTTCTGAATATGGTCAAGAATGGCGAAATCGGTACTATCCAATTCAAAGTTGGTGGATTCTTTCTTTTTCATGATTATTTTAGAAATAGTCTGCTCAAATTGACTTTTATCGTAGCGCAGATAGCAATTTTCTTTCTACCCAAATCGTTAGACTGTTTCCCCATATTCGTTGATTACTTTTTGGGAGAGAGTGCATGAGTGCTCAATTGTTGGCGGCATTTTTGTTGTTTGCCGTTTCTATTTCGTTAACGCCAGGAGCAGGCAACGTCGCGCTGTTAGGTATTTCAAGCCGATATGGTTTTTTTGCGACTGTGCCGTTTGTATTGGGCAATGCAGTCGGGGTGATCATCATGTTGATTGGTGCAAGTGTGGGGCTCGTCAGTTTGTTTACCCATTATCCAGATTTGTACACGGCGCTGAAGTGGATTGGTGCGGCGTACTTGCTGTACTTGGCTTGGTCGATAGCCACTATGGAAATCGACAATAACTCGAATGCGAAAAAATCCGACTTTTTATCTGGAGTTTGGGTGCAAATTCTTAACCCGAAAAGCTGGGTTGCGTCTCTGACGGTGTTCTCTCAATTTGTTTCGCCAAACAATGACTACCTGATTCAAGTGGTGATCATTATCTCTGTGATGGTGGTTACGGGTGTGCTGGGCATGTTTGTATGGGCGTACTTTGGCACCATGTTGAATCGTTTTATTCAGTCTCCACAAAAGGTGGTGCTTGTAAACCGATGCATGGGCAGCAGTCTCGCTTTAGTGGTGGTGTTTATGCTTAGCCAGCCCGTTTAGGTTCTTATCTAATTTGACGTGCGTGCCGAGAAAACGTTATATACCCGTTTCGTTATGGTGCGCCATATTCCCTGTAACAATCCTGTGGTATCCAATGAGCTTAACCAAGACCAACTCGCATAAGACAAACACTCGCGTTAATCAACTGAGCTTTGGTTCGCCAAGTGAATCGTTGGTGTTGGAGCATGTTGATCTAGAGCCACTCGCTTTGGGTAAAGTTCGTGTGCAAATCGAAGCCACAAACATTAATCCAAGTGACCGATTGTCGATTCAGGGAGTAGGGCAGTATCGTCGTACCCATGTACCGCCGCGAGTCCCAGGGTTTGAAGCGGTTGGACGTGTGGTTGAGATAAACGATCCGCGTCAAACCGAATTTCACATCGGGCAAAAGGTGCTGGTGGCACAAAGCGGGACTTGGCAAAGCTATGTCGATGCGCATGCGGAGAATGTCTTTGCAGTGCCGGAAGAGCTTGAGAATGGCTACGCGTGCCAGTTGTATATCAATGCCCTGACGGCTTGGGTGATCACCACTCACGTTGCCAAGTTAGGCCAAGAGGGTGTGGTGATCATCAACGCGGGCAATTCTGCGATTGGTAAGATCTTCGCTCAGTTATCGCACTCACTTGGATTTACTTTAGTTGCGATAAGCTCCGCGCCAGAGCGTTATCCATACGATTCCAATGCAGTGCTAGATTGTAAGCAAGATCTGCAATCTCAAATCGATGTCCGAGACCTGCCTCAACCCAATGTCGCATTCGATGCTATTGGCGGCAAGTTTGGCACCGAACTAATCCAAGTTCTGCTTAGTTCGGGAACGTATATTAATTACGGAACGCTTTCTCTCACCCCTTATGAGCCTGCTTTCTTCGCTTGTATGAAGCAGAACAATATCGACTTCAATACGTTCTTTTTGCGCTATTGGGAAGAGTCGGTTGGTAAGACCGTTCGCAAACAAGTCTTTGCCGAGATGCTAGAACACTTTGTGGAACACCAGATACAACTCGATGTGGATCGCTACCTTCCGTTAGAACAGTTCCAGCGCGCCTTCGAGCTGATAGAAGATGAGTCGGTCACGCTGCAAGGCAAAATCATTCTGACCATGCAGTGACGATATTCACGCAGAGGTTGCTGGGTAAATTGAAAAACAAAAAAAGGATGGCATTCACCATCCCTTTTTGCGTTCTCGTTAGGATTCATCGAGGTGTTTTTAACTCGTGATAATCTCATCCATCAAGCGGTCTACCTGAACGACTACTTGTTCGCTGGCGTCTTCCATGGCGTTAATGGCGGTCACCATGCCAGCCATGTTGCCTGATTTGGCTTGGCTCATCGCTTCACGTCCGCTGTCATGCACGCCTTTATGTGGTTCTTCAAGTAACGCATAGCTTCTTAGGTGGCTATACGCTTTACCGTCACCTCGATAGTACCATTGGCCTAGCCTGCATTCTGAATGGCTATTAACGGTTTCTCCAAACGAGCCTTTTTGCAGTAAGCGATAGATGTTGTTCTTCCAAATTGCGTGGTCGAGCTTGACGGTATCCAAGAAAGCGCGTGTGGAAGCAATATGGATCACTTGCTGCATGTGCTCTGATTTCACGACGACTTCGTTCACGATAGAGCCAATCTGTGCTGAAGATGCTGAAACTTCTTCTGCACACGTTTGGTTTTCATCAATCGAGCTTTTAATTGCATTTACTTGCGTGAGTACTTGATTCACAAGCGAGTCAATCTGTTCACTGGCTTCACTCGCTTTGCCCGCAAGGTTTCTTACCTCGTCGGCTACCACCGCAAATCCGCGTCCTGCTTCACCGGCTCGTGCGGCCTCAATAGCGGCATTTAGAGCAAGCAAGTTGGTTTGGTCAGAAATTTCTTGAATAGTAGATACAAGGAGTGAAATAGAAGTGGCGGTTTTATCTAATATTTGAACTGATTCAATGCTTTGAGAAGCTTGAGTACTGATCTTCACTGCTCGGTTGTCCAGACGAGCGAGAGCTTGGTGTGTTTGCTTAAACATCTCATCTAGTTGTTGCAGTTCTTGGTTCTCGTGCGCCATAGATTGCGCACTCTCCACCATCTCAGTTCGAATGGTTTGGAGCATGTCTCCACCTTTCAAACTGCTCGACATCAACTCATCGCTATTGTGGTGTTCTTGCTGAGCGGAGCGAACAAGTTGTTGCGTCTCTTGGAGCTGATTTTCCAGAGCAGCAACGTCAGTTTGGTACTTTTGTTTGAGGTCTGCTAACTCTTGCTTTAGCGCCTTATTGTCGGCTTTGATTCGTTTTAATCCAAACATAAGTTTTATAAATGTAACATGATGTTAAAAATTGCATGCTAATCGAGTTGAGTATCGAATACACGATCACATTCATATATTTGCTTAGCCGAATCACACTTTTTCAGTAAGGTTTATTTAAACAACAAAAGCCAAGGTCAAACGATGTTGAGCTTGGCTTCTCTGTTAAAAAACGGCGCGAATTTAAGCCGTTATAATTCCTGCATAAGTTGAATGTAATTCCCACAGGTATCATCGAGTACGGCAATCATTACAGGGCCAGCTTCTCTTGGCTCTATAGAGAAAGCCACGCCGAGTTCAGAGAGTCTCACGTATGCTTTCTGCAGATCATCGACCGCAAAGGAAGTCCAAGGAATCCCCGCTTCTTTGAGAGCATTTTGGTACACTTTTGCTGGTCCAAACGCCATCGGTTCTAACAACAATTCAACCCCAGATTGTTCAATCGGAGAAACCACTGTTAACCATTTATGTTCACCGATAGGTACTTCGGTTTTTTTGATGAAGCCAAGAACATTGGTGTAGAAATCGAGGGCTTTGTCCTGATCGTCCACAGGTACGCTGGTTAGGGAAATTCTAATCACGGGTATTTACCTTCGTTGGGTTTGGATGAGGAAAAGATACTGAAAGTGAGGCCCAAAAACTTATTCTAGATTGCTTTTCTGCATTTTTTGAAACGCTTTGGGTGAGTAACCTGTGCTCTTTCTAAAGACACTCGAAAATGTGGTTAAGCTCTCATAGCCAACCTGAAAACAAGTATCCGTGATCGAGTTACCTTCCTTGAGTAGCGCTTTGGCTTTCTTAATCCGCATATCTCTCAAATAGTTTCGTGGCGTCACGCCATACATCTGTTTGAAAATCCGTACATAGTGGAAGCGCGACATAAAGGCGGCTTTGGCTAAGTCGTTTAATTCGATGTTTTCTGAGTGATGCTTTTCCATAAATGCTTTCGATTGCCTGATCAGGAGAAACTGCTTTGGACTCAACGGCATCTCGCTGTATACGCGGTCAATTTCTTGTTCATAGAAGGTCTTTGGGCGAGATGACATCGTATTTCCACATTCTGAAAGCATCGTATTGAGTCTAACACTGCTTCGGCAAGATTGAACAAACGAGTGAGTTAAGTGCTCGACCTTGCGCGAAATACCTTTCATACCTCATCCCAACCTTCTTCCTAAATGTGGATTATTTGGTGGTGATGCGCTCGATCTGATTAAAAATAAATCACTCATTAACGTAAAGAATGTAAATGAGATTAATTATCATTAAGCTCATGTATTATGCTGCGCTCCCTCGTTATTGTTTATAAAATATAAGTAGTATTATGAAACTGAAGTCACTTTCCGCAGCCATCACCTTTGCGATTGCCTCTTTTGCTGCTCACGCTTCTGACGAAAACATCGTCGTTGTCGGTTCTGCTCTTGATCAACTTGTTCAAACTGAAATCAACTCAGAGACATTAGAACAAAAACAAGCGTCTGATATTAAAGACATACTGAACACCATGCCGAGTGTAACGGTTGACGGTAACGCACGTTACTCGCGCAAAGTTTACATCCGCGGTATGGAGGACAAATACTCGGTTGTCACCATTGACGGTGCACGCCAAGAAGGTCAGTTATTCCACCACTCTGGCGATCAGACCTTTGCCCCTGCCATGCTTAAATCTGCTGAAATCACCCTAGGCGGTAACTCTGTACTGTCGGGAGCGGGCGCAATTAACGGCTCATTCAGCTACGAAACGAAAGCATCGGTGCTCGCGTTAAAACGGGGTATCAAACGGCTTACGAACGCTTCACGACGAACGTTGCGGTTTACGCGAAACTGAACGATGAACTCCAACTGATGGGTATTGCGAACTACTCAGATGACGGTGAGTTGTACATTCCGGGTAAAGATGATGTGACTTCTAAGCAAGGTAAGCTGAAGTCTGGCTTGGTGAAAGTGGTGTTCGTACCAAACGACGCGAACGAGTTCAAACTGTCTTACGACACGTACCAAGACGGTGGTAAACGTCAGCTATCGGGTGAGAAGGCGGGTGCACTGTACGCACATGATGAGCACAACTACCACTCGATTAACCGAGATACTGTGACGTTTATGCATCGCTACGACAATGGCAGTGACTTGGTGAATCTAAAGACGAACCTATACTACAACCGTCAGTACATGGATCGTGATGCGCTAACTGAAGAGTATGGCGATTGGAACCAAGTGAATGGCGCTTGGGAATTCACTAAAGACGGTGACTTATCAATTCCTTCGCGTGAGTACAACGTGACGACAATTGGTGGTGACATCCGCAACATCTCTTGGGTTGGCGATCACGAGCTGACTTACGGCTTCGAGGGTTACAAATCAGAGCAGTGGGTTGATTCTGGCCTTGGTCATTACACGTCGGGCTCGAAACTCGGTGAGACGAAGAACTACGACATCGATGGCGGTACAGTAACGGCTTACGGAATCTACGCTCAAGACGCATTCGAAATTAATGACTTCCGTTTTGTGACTGGTCTTCGTTATGACGTACATGAGCTGGGTGGTGTATTTAAAGGTAAATACGACCAGCTGTCACCTAAGTTCCAAGGTGAATACCAAACTACAGATAACCTAAGACTGCGTGTTGGTTACGGTCGTCTATTCAAAGGCGCTTCACTACCTGAAACACTGACGATGAAAGCGGCGGCTGACGTAACTCAGGCAGACACCAAAGCCATGACAGGTAACAACTACGAAGCGGGTTTCGATTACGACATGTCTGGTTTGCTAGTGGCGGATAATGCGATTCTTGGCTTCACTGCATACCAGTACGATCTGGATAACCAAATGCACCCGACCAAGAACAACAGAACCTTGGCTAACCAAAATGATGTAGAAGTTTGGGGTGTAGAAACCGTATTTACTTACAGCATTGAAGATTTTGACCTGTACGCAAACCACTCATACTCTGATGGTGAGCAAACCAGTCTAGAAAGCGGCAAGACGAGCCACATGAACAAGACGGGTATTCACAATATCAAGGCGGGCTTTAAGTACGACGTAACCAGTGAAGTGGTGTTCGGTTGGGATTCACGCTTCGTTCCGGGTAACGACTACACAGACGAAGATGGCGAGAAAGTTGAACGCCCTGGTTTCGCAACGCATAACCTATGGGCAGTGTACGTACCAGACTTTGCGAAAGACCTGTCAGTTAACCTAGCGGTCGACAACGTGTTCAACAAGCTATACTCAGAGCACACAGGTTTTGGTATCTCTTGGGGTTCAGTGAAATACACCAGCTACGAAGTGGGTCGTAACTTTAAAGCGTCTGTGGCTTACAGCTTCTAATCACGCTTAACTAAATCACTCCAAAAAAAACAAAACCCCGATAATTGGTGATCAACTATCGGGGTTCTTTTTATCTCACTTTGCCTATCAAGGTGGAACGAGCATTATTTGGTATGAAAAATCTGCTCAGTCTCTAGCGACGTCATTGCGCGAACTTGGCGCCAGATGTAGTAGAAAATACCAAACATCATCAACATGCTCGGAATCGCAATCATTGGGTAGCTGTACAGCGTTAGTTTACCCAACTCTTCATTGAACGCTGCTGTACCTGCTGGGCTGGTTACAATCCACGTTGCTAAGAAATAGTTCATTGCTGATGAGAATGCGAATGTGCTGGCGAACAGGTAGTTTGAAGACATCAAGCAGCGCTCGAACGCTTGAGTTTTTCCGTTTTGTACCAAACGCTCGTTAATCAGCGGTAGGTTCAAAATCGTGTCATTCAACAGCATCTTCTGCATAAGCGGGTAGCGAGTGAAGGTTGAGCCCAACACAGCAAGACCAATCAAACCTGGGATTAAGGCTTCTTTCAATGCCAACCAGCGCGTGTCTAGTTCTAACAAACCGATACCGCCGGTTAATAGCACGCTGATAAAACCAAGTGCAGAGATGAAGTTAAACTTCTTGTTGCGGATAAGATCCATGCCGCCGTACACCAAAGGGAACATCAAAGCGACAACCAGTGCCAATGCTGTACCTAGGTGCTCTTCACCACTGAACTTCATCAAAATGAATGAAGGAATGATGACGTTAAACAGGATCTCGAATAATGGATTCGACTTTTTCGCCGTGGTGTTACTCATAACTTTACTGACTCTACTATGTCGGCTGAATTTTACTTTGGGGGAAGTGTTCTACTCCTTGCGCCAGATGTAAAGCCTTAAAGCCCCGAGTTGTGTAACGACTTATGAAATGAACAGTGAATGAGCTCTAATTGAACATGGTTTATGGTGTGTGTTGGGTAGGTCGATGGAGCCTACCTAAATCTGATAGGCCTTGTCATTTCTTGTATTTGAGGCTTACTGATGCGCTTCTTTAATAACACTTAACCCTTTGTCTATCAGCTCTTGTGTTACGACTTCTGATAAGTTGGAGTCCGTTATGATTCCATCCAATTTCTCGATATTAAATGCGTGAAAGCTAGCGATACGGCCGTATTTGGTGGAGTCAGAAACAAGGTAGTTGGTTTGTGCCGCTTTGACGATGGCCTTTTTCACAAGGACTTTGTTTTCGTTTGGCGTTGATAAACCTTTTAAGCTCCAAGAAGATGTTGAGATAAAGGCAATATCAATGTTTAAGCCGTTCAAGAACTCAGCAACTTTTCCTCCAACAGTGGATTGGTTCTCCCGATCAATTTTGCCCCCTGTATGGTAAAGCTCACATTGACTGTGCGTCATTAGGAAAGCGGCGATAGAAAAGTCATTGGTGATCACTAATAGATCGTCACGATCCGCGATTTGATGGGCGATCTCTAGAGAAGTAGTTCCCGCATCCAAGTAAATCGTAGCGTCTTCGCCAATTAACGTGGCTGCAAGTTTGCCGATTTGAACCTTCTCATCCGCTTGTTGTTCGACTTTAGCGTCATGGGAAAGCTCAGAATGTAAAGCCTGAGCCAGTTGCACTCCACCAGAAACAGAAACGACTTTACCTGAGGATTCCAGTTTCACGATGTCACGGCGAATGGTCATATGTGATACGCCAAGGTGGTCGGTTAAATCTGAAATGCTTAACACTTCTTGGTGTGATAACAGGGACAAGATGGTTCTTTGACGTTCTGCTGGGATCATGATTTCACTTCTATATTCTTGTTTTTCAGTATCCTACCAACCTTTTCGCTCTTTGTGAATATCTGTGAATATATGTTCTCAACCTAATAAGCCTTGCCCTCCCTTGTGTTAACTGGTCAGGTTATCTCTGCCCATAAAGGGGTAAATATCACAGCGTTGTTAATTTGTGTGAAAAAATGTGATTCAAAGCGAAGTCTTGGGTTTGTGCTTCACATATAATCACACCAACTAAACAAGAATTAACAAAATTCAATTTACCAAGAAGGTGTTGTTGTTATGAGCGAAGTTCAATCTGTCGGTGTTATCGGTTTAGGCTCTATGGGAATGGGCGCGGCGAAGTCATGTGTGCGTGCGGGCCTTGATGTATATGGTTTCGACCTGAATCCTAGTGCTTTAGAAGAGCTAGGTGCATTTGGCGCGAAAGCCGTTTCTACCAATGCAGTCGAGTTTGCCGATCAACTTAATTCTGTGTTGGTTTTGGTTGTGAATGCGGCGCAAGTTAACACCGTATTGTTCAAAACAGGCCTTGCGGCTGCGCTCAAACCCAATACGCCTGTCATGGTATCAGCAACTATCTCGGCAGAAGACGCCAAGCAAATTGAAGCCAAATTGGCTGAGAACGATCTTGTGATGCTTGATGCTCCAGTGTCTGGCGGCGCAGTAAAAGCAGAAGCTGGCGAGATGACTATTATGGCGTCGGGTGCACAAAGCACATTTGATGCGCTGGAGCCTGTATTGAGCGCAACGGCTGCCAAGGTATACAACATTGGTGAAGCTGTAGGTCTTGGTGCGACAGTGAAAATCATTCACCAACTGCTTGCGGGTGTGCACATTGCAGCAGGTGCAGAAGCGATGGCGCTTGCCGCTCGTGCAAACATTCCATTGGATTTGATGTACGACGTGGTGACCAATGCCGCGGGTAATTCTTGGATGTTTGAGAACCGCATGAAGCATGTCGTCGACGGTGACTACTCACCGAAATCAATGGTCGATATCTTCGTTAAAGACCTAAACCTTGTGTCAGATACCGCGAAAGAGCTGAAATTCCCTCTACCACTTTCCAGTGCCGCTCTAAACATGTTTGTGAGCGCAAGCAATGCTGGTTTTGGTCAGGAAGACGATAGTGCCGTTATCAAAATCTTTAACGGAATTGAGCTTCCTGGTGTGGAAAGCAAAGACAAATAAGCGCAAGTAAAGTGGAGAAGTAATTATGTTATTAGGTGTTATTGCAGACGACTTTACTGGCGCGACTGATATTGCCGGATTCCTTGTAGAAAATGGCATGCGCACCGTGCAGCTTAACGGCATTCCGAAGCAACAGGTTGATATCAATGCCGACGCGATTGTGATCAGTCTTAAGTCTCGCTCTTGCCCTGTCGGTGAAGCAATCAACGATTCGGTGGCAGCGCTAAAATGGCTGCAAGACAATGGCTGTCAGCAGTTTTATTTCAAATACTGTTCAACCTTCGACAGCACAGCTGAAGGTAATATTGGTCCTGTTACTGACGCGTTGCTTGCCGAGTTAAAAGAGGATTTCACCATTGTTTGCCCTGCATTGCCGGTTAATGGCCGCACGGTTTACAACGGCCACCTATTTGTTTTCCAAGATTTGCTCAGTGATTCTGGTATGCGTAACCACCCAGTGACGCCAATGACAGATTCTAGCTTGATTCGCATGATGGATGCGCAGTCACAAGGCTCATCTGGTTTGGTGAATTTCCAAGTGATTGAGCAAGGCTCCCAAGCGGTGTCTGAGCGATTTGAAACCCTTAAACAACAAGGTGTTCGCTATGCCGTTGTCGATGCATTCAATGCCGATCATCTTGTGACCCTCGGTCAGGCAGCGAAATCTCTCAAACTGGTTACCGGTGGTTCTGGCCTTGCTGCGGGGATTGCTAAGAACTGGGCAGAACATCTTGCCGATCAAAGCGATGCTAAGAAAGCAGGCAACCCAACCAAGGCGCCGACGGTGGTGTTTTCTGGCTCATGTTCTGTGATGACCAATCAACAAGTTGCCGTTTACAAACAACAAGCACCTCACTTCGCGATTGATGTGAAAGCCTGCCTTACCGATGAAGCGTACTCAAATCACGTATTTGATTGGGTTATGACCAACATCGACAGTGAATTTGCTCCGCTGGTTTACGCAACCGCAGAGGCAACGGCTCTAAAAGCCATTCAAGAAGAGTTTGGCGCACAAGCCTCTAGTCATGCCGTTGAGCAGTTCTTCAGCAAGTTGGCTATCAAACTGCAGCAACACGGTGTGAAGAACTTCATCGTTGCTGGTGGTGAAACATCTGGCGTTGTTACGCAAAGCCTCGCGGTAACAGGGTTCCATATCGGCCCTCAAATTGCGCCAGGCGTGCCTTGGGTGAAATCCGTTGATGGCGAACTTTCACTGGCGCTGAAATCTGGCAACTTTGGTGATGAGCATTTCTTTACTAAAGCTCAGTCGCTTTTTGAATAACAGGAGTTGTGATGAATAAAGACTTAATGACAGAGCAGCAACTGCGAGATCAAATGGTGACCATGGCTCGCTCTATGTTTGAGCGCGGCTACGCGACGGGCGGTGCTGGTAACTTGTCTGTGAAATTACCGAATGGTCATTTTTTGGCAACGCCGACGGGTTCCTCGTTTGGGCGCTTAGTGGCAGAAGAGCTGTCTGTAGTGGATATCGATGGCAACCATATCTCGGGTAAAAAGCCGTCGAAAGAAGTGGCATTTCACTTAGCCATTTACCGCAATAATTCGCAATGCAACGCCATCGTGCACTTGCACTCAACGTATCTAACGGCGTTATCTTGCCTTGAAGAGTTAGACCGCGCCAATGCCATCAAAGCATTCACACCTTACTTTGTGATGCGCATTGGTGAGCTACCAGTGATCCCTTACCTACGTCCGGGGGATCCACAAATTGCAGAAGAACTCGCACAACGTGCTGGTGATTATCGTGCTTTTTTACTGGCTAACCATGGCCCGGTAATTACAGGCATAGACTTTGAAGATGCAGTAGACAACGCTGAAGAGCTGGAAGAAACCGCAAAATTGGCGTTCATTCTTAAAGACAGCAACATTCGTTACCTAACGGATGCCGAGGTTCAAGACCTAAAAGGGAGAGGTAAATAATGGCTAAGTTCGCAGCAAACCTAACCATGTTATTCACAGAAGTGCCGTTTTTAGAGCGTTTTGAGAAAGCACATCAAGCGGGATTCAAAGCGGTAGAGTACCTCTTCCCATACGCATTCGAGGCGCAAGAGCTGGCCAATAAGATGGAACAGTTCGGATTTGAACAAGCGCTTTTCAATATGCCTCCGGGTGATTGGGATGCTGGCGAACGTGGCTTCGCCGCGATTCCGGGCCGTGAGGATGAGTTTAAGGCGAGCGTTGAGACGGCACTGATGTACGCCAAGGCACTGAAGTGTAAAAAGGTTCACGCTATGTCTGGCATTGTTGATTCACGCTTCACTCGTGATCAGCATATTGAAACCTTCATCTCAAACATTCGTTATGCAGCGGATAAGTTTGCCGAGCAAGGTGTTGAGCTGATGATTGAGCCACTCAACAATCGCGACGTGCCGAACTACTTTGTCGCCCATCAACGCGAAGCGGTCGAGTTGATTAAGCAAGTGGATCGTCCAAACGTCAAACTGCAACTCGACCTTTACCACGCTCAAATTATGGATGGCGACTTAAGCACATTAATCCGTGAAGTCGCTCCTTACACCGGCCACATTCAAATCGCCTCAGTGCCTGAAAGACACGAACCGTCAGAAGGTGAGTTGAACTACCCACACCTGTTCAACGTGTTGGATGACTCAGGTTATCAAGGCTGGATCGGCTGCGAATACAACCCAAGACACAGCACAGAAGAAGGTCTTGGTTGGGTTCACCCTTACCTCTAATAAAAATACTTATAACAATTTCAGTTACTTGCGCAACAACGTGTACTAGGTGATGAGAGCTCATCGCCTAGCTGTACGTACCCTACAGAGTCAGAAATAAAAGGAACATAAAAATGGATGGAGCATTAATCGGCATTGTCATCGGTATTCTTGCCATGATGGGAATGATCATAAAAACACGTATTCCTGTCGCATTGGCAATGGTTATTGCGAGCATCATCATGGGTCTATTTGCAGGCATGGCGCCAACAGAACTCATTGATGCTATTAAAGCGGGCTTCGGCGGCGTGCTAGGCGGAATCGGTTTGATCATTGCCTTCGGTGTCATCATGGGCGCGTGTTTTGAACGTTCTGGTGCTGCTGTCCGCATGGCGAAAACCTTCGTTAAGATCTGTGGTAAAGGCCGTGAAGATCTAGCACTTGGGTTCACTGGTGTGCTGGTGGCAATTCCAGTTTTTTGTGACTCTGCGTACATCATTTTGCACTCTCTTGTTCGCGCAATTTCACGAGATACGGGTAAATCTGCCGTTGGTCTTGGTGTGACGCTCGCACTTGGTCTGCTTATCACTCACGCACTTGTGCCGCCAACACCGGGCCCTGTTGCGGTAGCCGGTATTCTTGGTGTCGACCTAGGTGAGTACATGCTGTGGGGGCTAATGGTATCTGTACCTATGATGCTGCTATCGATGATTTACATCCGCCGTGTGGGTAATGAATACTACCGCGTACCAAATGGTGATGGTTGGATCACTAACCAAGCGGATTGGGCAAACTTAGAAAAAGTAGAAGCAACGGACGACAAAGAGCTGCCAAGTAACTTCCTTTCTTTTGGTCCAATTCTTGTTCCGATTGCACTTATCCTTATCAACACTTTAGTTGGTTCAGGAGACACATTCCTTCATGCAGCGCTGTCGCTGCTTGGTAACCCAGTTGTTGCTGTAGGCCTTGGTGTATTAATGGCGTTGTACGGTCTTACTCGCAATATCGAACGTAAAGACATGGTTGGTTCGATGGACGATGCGCTATCAACAACGGGTCTTATCCTAGTGGTAACGGGCTGTGGTGGCGCAATGGGCGCGGTACTTAAAGCGTCTGGCGCTGGTCCACAAGTGGCAGAAGCTATCGCTAGCAGCGGTATCCCACCACTACTTGTGCCATTGGCTATCGCGTCTATGCTTCGATTGATTCAAGGCTCGGCTACAGCATCGATGATGGTTGCTGCGACAATGACGTTACCTCTAGTCGAAACATTAGGTCTGGATCCTGTATTCGTGGCATTGGCGTGTGCGGTTGGCCCGGTTGGTTTCTCACACCTTAATGACTCTTACTTCCACATCATCAACCGCACGCTAGGTATTACAGAGTTGGCAGACCAAATTAAAATCTGGTCAGTATCGTCAACCGTGGCGTGGGCGATTGGTGCATCGATCATCATGGCGCTAAACCTAGTCTTTGGTAAGGGTGGCACGCTCATCGACCCACTGGTACCAATCTTAGTGCTTGCGGCCGTCATCGTTTGGATGAAGTCAAAAAGCAATAAGGCAGCGAAGCCTGAATTAGCCGCTAGCTAATCACTCGCTCAAGGTAAAATGTTCAAAGCCCCTAGCTGAAAAGTTAGGGGCTTTTGGGTATCTAAGACGCTGCTCTTTCTTGAAAAAAGAGAGATAAAAGTTAGAACTTAACTTGTCGAGTTACGCAGTTTTGGATCATCGGTCAGGTATTCTACAAACTCGATTTCAAAACCGGCAGGGTCAACAAAATAGACGTTCTTTCGGTATGGCTCATCCGCGCCGGATTGGGCGATTGAGTAGCCCGCTTTAACCAGTCTTTTCGTCACAGCGTCAACGTTATTGGTCACATAAGCGAAATGCGCCAACCCAACTTGATGAGCATCTAAATCGCGATTGTTGCCTTCGCCGTGGTCACTCAACGCAATGTATTGGTACTCATCGCCAAAGTGCAGCCAGTTTCTGTGCTTGCCGCTCCATGTACCTTCCCCTTCATCACGCACATACCAATGCGGAAAGGCCACTTGGTAAAACTTCAGCATTTCAGGGATGTCTTTTACCACTAAGTTCACGTGTTCTAGCTGGATCATGGTGTGCTCCTTTTTGTCATTTTCTAGCCAACGATGAACATGCTAAAACCTCAGGTTAAGTTTAGGTAAAGGGCTTTTTTGGAATTTTTTATATGAGCTTCTTGAAGCTTTATAGAAAGGGAGGTTAGGTGGGGTTGGTGGTTTGAAGCTGAATGTTGGGTTATGTGCTTGCAACCCCCTCCAACTCCCCCTTTTCTCGACTTGGTTTGCCAAGCATTTGAATGCGGCTATCAAGGGGGAGGGCATTCTTTGCTGCTGTGAACTCAGGCTTTCACAACGTCATTCTGAAGGAACCTAAGCGAGTATTCAGAATCTACTTTCAGCGCGTTGTTATGCCAGTGGTGTGAATTGAATTGTCCGCGAATGCAGAACCAGTCCCTCCCCTTTGATCTCGGAGTGTTGAGAGCTTCGAAGTTTGATACAAGGGGAGGTTAGGTGGGGTTGTTGGTTTGAGGTTGAATGCTGGGTTATGTGCTTGCACCCTTCTTTCACCTTTTGTTTGTTCGTGTTCTTGCTAATCATTTTCGATCGAGTTTGTTATGAGTAGATTCCCAGTCTCACCTAGGTTCGCGGGAATGACGGAAAGAGTAGCGCTAAACGAACAGCGTCATTCTGAAGGAGCCTAAGCGAGTATTCAGAATCTACTTTCAGTGTGTTGTTATGTTGC